>CAUJGI010000557.1 GCA_963169155.1 Chloroflexota bacterium | reverse complement strand
TGTGAAGCAATCGGCCGTACGCCCATCGAGTTCCGCGTCGGCACCGATGCCCTGGCGGTCACCGTCAGCGCCGAGAATGACTTCGCCACCGACGTGACCCTGGAAGAGCTGGCGCTCATCTTCTCCACGGCCGAAACCTGGGCCGATGTGCGCCCCGAATGGCCCGCTGAACCCATCCAGCGTTTTATCCCCGGCACCGATTCTGGCACCTTCGACTACTTCGTCGAGGTGATCTTTGAGGCGGAAGAAGCCCCCATCCTGGCTGCGGCCAACCTCCAGCTGTCCGAGGACGACAATGTGCTGGTCCAGGGTATCGAAGGCAGCCCCTACGCCATCGGTTTCTTTGGCTACGCTTATTACCAGGAAAATGCCGACCTGCTGCACATCCTCAACATCGAAGGTGTTGAACCGAGCGCAAGTTCGGTAGAAGATGGCTCTTACCCGCTGGCACGGCCGTTGTTCATCTACAGCGATGCCACCATCATGCAGGAAAAGCCGCAGGTTGCCGCCTACGTCAACTTCTTCCTCTCCAATGTGACCCAGGTGATTGATGAGGTTGGTTACTTCCCCGCCAGCACCGCCGCCTTAAACCAGGCCAAAGTCAACTGGCTGAACGCGGTTCCCAGCCCGTAAATGACGGTTCACCGAAAAGAATGTAATCGGGTAGATTGAGTAATTGGGTAATTGGGTAATTAAATGAGTCATTTACCCAATTACCCAATTTCGCAGTTAAAAAAGGGACCAAATCCCAAACTGACCAAATGAGGAGATGGGCAGCCACTCCTCGTTTTGGCGTAATGAAGAAGATGAAGAAATGGATTTCAGAAGGAGAAAATCTATGGCGACACGGAGTCCAGCCCAAGCGATGATTGGGGCCCAGGTGTCACGTGAAGAATTGGCAAAACGGCCGCGTGTCGGCGAGACGCTGATTCAAGGGTTTTTGTTCATTTGTGGGGCTATCTCAATCCTCACCACCGTGGGCATTTTGTATGAGTTGGGCAAAGAAGCGCTGCTTTTCTTTCGCTCACCGGACGTGACCCTGGTGGAATTTTTCACCTCCACCCACTGGCAGCCCGCTATTTTGGACTTTGGTATCTGGCCCCTGGTGCTGGGAACTATTTTCACCAGCGTCATTGCCATGCTGGTTGCTCTGCCGCTGGGACTGGCTACGGCCATTTACCTCAGCGAATACGCCAGCGAACGCGCCCGCAACATCCTCAAACCCATTTTGGAAGTGCTGGCCGGGATTCCAACGGTGGTTTACGGCTACTTTGCGCTCACCTTCATGACCCCCCTGCTGCGCAACCTACTGGGGGCCGACAATGTGCAAATTTTTAACACCGCTTCGGCCGGGATCGTGGTGGGGATTCTCATCATTCCGCTGGTCAGTTCCCTGAGCGAAGATGCGCTGCACGCCGTGCCCATCGGACTGCGGCAGGCGGCCTACGCGCTGGGGGCCACTAAGCTGGAGACCTCGCTAAAAATTGTGCTGCCTGGGGCGCTTTCGGGAATTACGGCCGCTTTTGTTTTCGCCATCTCCCGAGCCATCGGGGAAACGATGGTGGTAGCCATTGCCGCAGGGAATGGCCCCAAGAACTTTGACTTTGGCCAGGATCCGCTCTTTGGCACGATCCTGAACCCGTTTGTGGCGGCCGAAACGATGACCGCCCACATTGTCCGCATCAGCGGCGGTGACTTGAGCTACGACTCTATTGACTACAACAGCATCTTTGCCATTGGCCTCACGCTGTTTCTCATGACGCTCGGCCTTAACATCCTCAGCCAACGCTTTGTGGCGCGCTTCCGCGAGGTGTACGAATGAGCCAACAAACCAGCTATCCTGAAGGCAGCGCCCTCAAAGGCCAGATTACCAGCCGTCAGCGCCGCGGCAGCGCCTGGCAGCTTGCCTTTCAGGTTTCCACCATCATCGGCATCATTGCCCTGATTGCCTTGCTATACAACATCACCAACCAGGCGTTTGGCCTGGTAGCCATTCAGAACAAGGTAGAGCCTTCCAGCCTGGTGCTGGCCCTCGAAGAAGAGCGGCTGCTGTCGGCCGAAAACACGGTGACCAGCGAAGATGACAACGAACTGGTGGCGGGCATCGCCAGCGATGCCAACGCCATTGGCTTTTTTGGCTACGCCTACTACCAGCAAAACAGCGACCAGCTGAAGCTGCTGACGGTAGACGGCATCGCCCCCACGGCCGAATCCGTCCAAAATGAAACGTATGGGTTGGTACGGCCGTTGTACCTCTACACAACCGCCGACGTTCTCGCGCAAAACCAGGCGGCCAATATCTTCCTCAACTACTACCTGACCCACATCAACGAAGAAATTGAAGACGTGGGCTACTTTGCCACCAGCGACGCCCAACTTAGCGAAGCCCGCGCCGCCTGGACTGCCGCCAGCGGCCTGAACCTCCAGCCGGGCCAGTGGGCGGCCATCAACCCCGAGGGCATCACCGGCCAGCTGAGCGTGGTGGGCAGCTCCACCCTCTTCCCCGTCAATGAACGCATTGCCGAACGCTTGGCCGCCGATGGGTTTGCCGCCACGGTAAACCTGGCCAACGTCGGCAGCACGGCCGGGCTGCGCGCCTTTTGTGAAGAAGGCACGGCCGATATTGCCGCCGCCAGCCGCCCGATTACCTCGGCCGAATTTGAAGCCTGTCGCGAAAACGACCTTCGTCCCATTGAAATCCAGATCGGCACCGACGCCCTGGCCATTGTTACCAGCCCGGAAAACAGCTTCACAACCAACGTAACCCAGCAAGAGCTGCGCACACTTTTTGACACCGCCACCACCTGGGCCGACGCCAATGAAGCGTGGCCCAACAACCCAGTGGCTCGCTACATCCCTGGTGCCGACAGCGGTACGTTGGACTTCTTTGCTGAAACCGTCTTTCCCAAGGATCTGGCCAACCTGTCCAAAGAGACCCTGGTGGAACTTTTGACGGCCAACATTTCCGTGGGGCTGGGCCGCCGCCTGGAACGTGAGCAGCGTTTCTACGACGATCGTCTGGTCTTCGATGATCCTGACCTGTTTGCCGAAGCGTGCGCCAGCGACAATCCGGCGGCGGGCTGCACCATGCCCGCCCGCGACCAGGAAAACGTCTATGAGCTGCTGCTGCAAGAAGTGGTGGCACCCGACGTCGTCTCCGCCTGGTCGTTGATGGATTCGCTCTTTGCCCGCGACGAAGTGGAAGCATTTGTCGCCACCGAGTATCCCAACGCCGAGCTGACCTTCCGTTCCTGGCTGACGCTTGATTTCATCACCAGCCCGCAGTCCAGCACGCCGGAATTTGCCGGGGTGCGCACGGCCATCATGGGCTCGCTGTGGGTCGTGGCTATCACTGTGTTCTTCTCCTTCCCCATTGGCGTGGGCGCAGCGATTTACCTGGAAGAGTACGCCTCGGACACGTTTATCAACCGCACCATCCAGACCAATATCAACAACCTGGCCGGGGTGCCTTCTATCATCTACGGCATGTTGGGGTTGGCCATTTTTGTGCGGACGTTGGAACCGCTCACCAGCGGGGCCCTTTTTGGGGTAGGGGATGGAACAACGGCAAACGGCCGTACCATCCTCTCCGCCGGTCTCACTCTGGGGCTGCTCATTTTGCCCGTCATCATCATCGCCGCCCAGGAAGCCATTCGCGCCGTGCCCCATTCGCTGCGGCAGGCGGGCATGGCCCTGGGAGCTACCAAATGGCAAACCATCTGGGCCCATGTGCTGCCCAGCGCCCTGCCCGGCATTCTCACCGGTACCATCCTGGCCATTTCCCGCGCCATTGGCGAAACAGCGCCGCTGGTTGTCGTGGGGGCCTCGACACTCATCTTTGTCGATCCCAACAGCCCCTTCTCCAAGTTCACCACCCTGCCCATTCAAATCTACCAGTGGACCGCCCGCCCACAGGCCGAATTCCGCAACATTGCCGCTGCCGCCATTTTGGTGCTGCTGGTGCTGCTGCTCAGCCTGAACGCTTCCGCCATCTTACTCCGCAACCGCTATGCAAGGAGAGCTTAACATGACCTCAACCGTGACCGGCTTTGCCAACGGCAACCTGGCCGTTGAAGCCCGCAACATGCACGTTTACTACGGCCCGTTTCGCGCCGTTAAAGACGTTTCTCTAAAAATCAAAACCCACGCCATCACTGCGTTTATTGGCCCCTCTGGCTGCGGCAAAAGCACTGTGCTGCGTTCTTTCAACCGCATGAACGACCTGGTAGCCACCGCTCGCGTTGAAGGCGAAATATTGTATCACGGCAACAATATCTACAGTAACGATGTCGATCCGGTGGAAATTCGCCGCCGCATCGGCATGGTGTTCCAAAAACCCAACCCGTTCCCCAAAACGATTTACGAAAACGTCGCCTGGGGGGCGCGAATTAATAGTTACAAAGGGGACATGGATGAACTGGTGGAAAGCTCGCTGCGCCAGGCTGCCCTGTGGAACGAGGTGAAAGACAAGCTTCAGGAAAGCGGCTACTCCCTTTCTGGTGGGCAACAGCAGCGCCTGTGCATTGCCCGCACCATCGCCGTCAAGCCAGACATCATCCTGATGGATGAGCCCACCTCGGCCCTGGACCCGGTGGCCACCCTGCGCATCGAAGAGCTGATTCAAGAGCTGAAGAAAAATTACACCATCATCATCGTGACACACAACATGCAGCAGGCAGCGCGGGCCTCTGATTTTACGGCGTTTTACAACATGGATGAAGATCGCGCCGGGTATCTGGTAGAATACAGTGGTACCAATGAGCTTTTCACAAATCCAAAAAATGAGTTGACAGAGCAGTACATTACCGGGCGGTTTGGCTAATTTCGGTAATCGGTGAACGGTTATCGGTAATCGGTGAATTGAATGGCAAATATCGCTCACGGATTACCGCTTACGGACCACCGACCACCGATTACGGGACACCGGCACAAGGGAAACTGAAAATGCTAAGAGAGACATACACAAAAGAGCTGCGCCATTTGCAAGATGAAATCTTGCGGATGGGCAGTGAAGTAGAAGAAAATTTATTAAAGGCCGTTGAAGCGCTTAACAAACGGGATCTGGTTTTGTCGGAAACGTTGGTGCAAGCGGACAAATGGTTCAACCAGCGACGAATCGACATCGGCACCGAAGCGTTTGGCATCATTGCCACGCAGCAGCCAATGGCCAGCGATATGCGCCTCATTGCGGCTTCGCTGGAAATTGCGGGCGAGCTGGAGCGGATTCATGACTATGTGAAAGGGATTGGCAATATCAGCTTGATGATTGGGGAAACGGCCGTTCCCACTCCCCTCACCACCCACATGCCTGAAATGGCTGAAAAGGCCCGTTTTATGCTGCACCGGGCGCTGGACGCCTTTACCGAACGGAACGCTCAGCTGGCCTACGAAACGATCAAAGGCGACGACGCCGTGGATAAGCTGTACAACAAAACTTACCGCGCCGTCATGACCCACATGGCCGCCAATCCCGACGCCTTTGAGCTGGCCCAGCGCCTGGAATGGGCCGCCCACAACCTGGAACGGGCCGCCGACCGCGTCACCAATATCTGCGAATGGGTGCTTTATCTGGCCACCGGCCAGTATCGCCAGGGCAAAGAACTGTTGAAGTCGTTCGAGAGCAAGTAATCGGCCGTTTTCGTAAACAATTGCTGAGTCTTTAACCATTATCAGGTCGTGTCGTTGACGCGGCCTGATATTTGTTTATGATTCCAGTCATGGCACAGATTGAAGAAAAGTCCGGCGAACGGCCGTTTACCAGCCCACCCACCACGCAGGAACCGGATAAAACGGCCGTGTCGGCCCGTAACTTTGGCCGGATTTTGGGTATTGTTGTCATTCTGCTGCTGCTCATTGGCCTCTTCCCCAACCTCGTCCCCAGCACCCTCAACGATCGCTTCCAAACCTTTGTCACCATCTTCCTGGGCATCTTCATCGAAGCGGTGCCCTTTTTGCTGGCCGGGTCGCTGGTTTCGGGCCTGATTGAGGTGTTTGTGGACAAGGCCTCGCTGGCCCGCTTTGTGCCCAAACGGGCCATCCCAGCGGCATTTGTGGGGTCGCTGCTGGGGTTTGCCTTCCCCGTATGCGAGTGTGGTGTGGTGCCCGTGACGCGGCGGCTGTACCAAAAAGGGCTGCCCGTTTCCGTGGGCATCGCCTTTTTGCTCAGCGCCCCGGTGATCAATCCGGTGGTGCTGGCCAGCACCTACGTAGCGTTTGGCTGGGGTCCGGTGCTGGTCGGCCGTTTTGTCTTCAGCATCCTCATTTCCTTCATCGTTGGGCTGATTTTCCAGTTTGCCCCCCCGCAAGAAATCTTGCTGCCCGCGGACGATCACAGCCACGATCACGACCATTTTAGCATGGCGGCGGGAAACGGCCGTGCCCAACGGCTCTGGCAGGCGATGAGCACTGCTGGCGACGACTTCATCGACATGGTGCGCTACCTCATCATCGGCTCGATGCTGGCGGCCACAATGCAAACCTTCGTGCCCCAATCGACCCTGATTGCCTTTGGCGGCGGCCCCATCACCTCGGTGATTGCCATGATGGTGCTGGCCTTTGTTCTCTCCATCTGTTCCACCGTCGATGCTTTCCTGGCGCTGTCGTTTGTCAACACCTTCACCACCGGCTCTATCCTCAGCTTCCTGGTCTTTGG
>CAUJGI010000556.1 GCA_963169155.1 Chloroflexota bacterium | reverse complement strand
GTCTCCTTGTCACCTTGTCAAATGGGTCCGCAATAAAGCGTTCCCGCGTCAGCTCCGGCCGGGTCCAGTAGCCGCGGGCCACGCCGACGCCGCCGATGTACAGTTCACCGGCCACGCCCTGGGGCACGGGCTGCAAATGTTTGTCCAAAATGTAGAGCTGGATGTTGGCAATTGGACGGCCGATGGGCACCAATTGGCGCGGTTCGTCGGGTAGGCACTGCCAGTAGCTCACGTCGATGGCCGCTTCAGTGGGTCCGTACAAATTGTGCAGTTCACACTCTGGCAGCTGAGCGAAGAAGCGCTGGGTCAGGTCGTAGGGCAGCGCTTCGCCGCTGCAAATAACCCGGCGCAGCGACGTGCAGCGGCCGACGTTTGGCTCGGTGAGGAAGATTTGCAGCATCGACGGCACAAAGTGCATCGTGGTGATTTGGGCGTTCTGGATGAGGCGCACCAGGTAGGTGCTGTCCAGGTGGCCGCCCGGTTTGGCCATCACCAGCTGCGCCCCGGTGATGAGCGGCCAGAAAAATTCCCAGACGGAGACGTCGAAGCTGAACGGCGTTTTCTGCAAAATGTGGTCGTCGGCTTCGAGCTGGTAGGCATCTTGCATCCACAGCAGGCGGTTGACGATGCCGCGATGGGTGTTCATGGCCCCCTTGGGCTTGCCGGTGGAGCCAGAGGTGTAAATGGTGTAGGCCAGGTGATCGGCCGTCAGTGGCACATCGGGATTGGTGTCTGGCTGCTGGGCAATTTGGGGCCAGTGAGTGTCCAGGGGGAGAATTGTGAATTGTGAATCACCTGCCACCTGCAACTTGCCACTTGCTACCAAATGTTCCTGTGTCAGGAGAACGGCGACCTGCGAATCTTCCAGCATAAATTGCAGGCGATCGGCCGGGTAGGTGGGATCAATCGGTAGGTACGCGCCACCTGCTTTGATGATGCCCATCAGGGCGATGACCATTTCCAGGCTGCGCTCCAGGCAAACGCCGACCATGCCATCGGGTTGGATGCCCTGGGCGATGAGGAAGTGGGCCAGCTGGTTGGCTTTTTGGTTAAGCTGATCGTAGGTGAGGGTCTGGTCGGCGTAGGTGAGCGCGGGGGCATTGGGAGTTTGGCTTACCTGGTCTTCGAACAGGTGGTGCAGACATCGATCCAGGTCGTACGGTACGGCCGTATCGTTCACCGTGTAAATCAGCGTATGTTTTTGTTCGTCGGTGAGGAGGGGGAGCTGAGAAACGGCCGTATCCGGCTCGGCCACAATCGACGTCAGGAGGGTGTTAAAATGGCTCGTCATCTGCTCGATGCTGCTTTCGGCGAAGAGGTCGGTGTTGTATTCCCAGGTCGCCAGCAGCTCCCCATTAACTTCGGCCATAGCCAGGGTCAGGTCGAACTGGGCCGCCTGCTGGGTGAGCGCCAGCGGCGTGAGGTGCAGCACACCCAGCTGCATTTCGGCACCTGCCTGGCCCAGGGCCAGCGCGGTCAGCCCTTCGTGGGCGGCGTGGGCCTTTTGCCAGACAAACATATTTTGGAAGATGGGCGAGTGGGCCGGGTTGCGCGCCTGGCCCAGCGCTTCGACCAGGGTGGGGAAGGGATAATCCTGGTGGGTGAAGGCAGAAACGGCCGTTGCCTTCACCTGCTGCAGCAGCTGGCGGAAGCTCATCTCGCCCGCGCCCAACTGGGTGCGCAGCACAATCGGATTGACAAAGTAGCCCTGAATAGTTTGGAATTCGCGCGGTTCGCGGCCGGAGGTGGGCGTGCCGGTGAGCACCTCGTCCTGGCCGCTGAAGCGGGCCAGCAGCAGCTGGTACGCCGCCAAAAAGGTCATGAACGGCGTGCAGCCCATGTCGCGGCCCAGGGCGATCATTTGCTGGCCGAGTTTGGCGGGGAGCTGACTGCGCACGGTGCGGCCGGCGTAGGTCTGGCGCGTGGGGTGCGGCCTGTCGGTGGGCAGGTTGAGCGGCGGCAGTTCGCCCGCCAGCTGCGTTTGCCAGTAGGCGCGCAGGGCGGCCCCGGCGTCACTGTTCATCTGCTGGTTTTGCCAGGCGATATAATCGCTGTAATGATGAGTAAGGGGGGGCAGGACGGCCGTTTCCCCATTCACCAGCGCCGTGTACACCTGGGCAAATTCGGCCACCAGCGTCACCAGCGACCAGAAGTCGGTGATGATGTGGTGGGCGACGATGAGCAGGTCAAACGTTTCGTCGCCGAGCTGGTAGAGGCGCACGCGCAGCAGGGTTTGCTCCAGCGGCAGCGGCGTGTTGGCCGCGGTTTGCAGCTGGGCCTGGTGCGCTGCCTTCGATTTATGGCGGTTGTCCAGGTAAAGGAAATCGGCCGTGGCCGACGGGGCAATGCGCTGCACCGGCTGGCCGTTTTCCAGGTGGAAGGTGGTGCGCAGGCTGGCATGGCGGCCCACCAGCTGGTTGAGGGCATGTTTGGCGATTTCGGGGTCGACACGGCCGTTGAGCCGCAGCCCGCGGGCAATGTTGTACACCGGGCTTTCGGGGGCGAGCTGGCACAAATACCAGATGGCGCGCTGGCCGGGCGAAAGCGGGAACTGCTGCGGCGGTTCGGCCGCAGCGGGAATGGGCTGGCTGCTTTCGACCGGTTCGCCCAAATAAGTCACGATTTGCTGGCTGAGCTGGTCAATGGTCGGGCTTTCCAGCAGGTCGGCGAGGGGCAGGTCGATGTGCAGGGTATCTTCAACGGCCGTTTTTAGTTCAATCGCCAGTAACGAATCGAGGCCGAAGCTGGCTAACGGACGTGCCCGGTCAATCTGCGCGGCGGGTTGGTGCAGCAATAGGGCCAGCTTCTGCTGCAAATAGCTGGCGATCTGCGCCGCCTGCTCCGCAGGATCGTGCAGCGTCAGAACCGCCTCGCGGGAAATTTCGGGCTGTGTCGTGGCGTCTCGGGCGACTGGAGCCTGGAACTCCGGCACATCTGCTCCGATGACGTTGAGTTCACCGGCCAGGTACATGTCGCGGGTTTGGCCGCGCTGGATTTTGCCGCTGGAGGTTTTGGGAATGGCGCGCGGCTGGACCAAAATGACGCCGACCATCTGCAAATCGTGCGTTTCGGCGATGGCCTGGCG
>CAUJGI010000555.1 GCA_963169155.1 Chloroflexota bacterium | reverse complement strand
AAATTGTAATAACCAACGAATTTTTAACAGCTCCCATTCGTTAATTTCTCCCATTCGTTGTAGCCCTGTTTAGCCCCAGCGCGGCGGAATGGGCACCACCGTGCGGGGCAGCTCTTCGCAGTCGGGCATGTCGGGGGTTTGGTAGATGTAGGAACGGCCGTCTTCCGAACTAAACCCCGCATGATTCCCGTCTTTATCAATCGCCACCAGATTCATGACGCTGATGAAACGGCCGCCTAAATCGCGTAAATCGGTCATGGCCCGCTCGCTGGCTTCGGCCAGGCTGAGGCCCATTTTCAGGTAAAACACCAGGCTGTGGGCCGTGCTGGCCCGAATGGCCATCTCGCCCATGCCGGTGCAGGCGGCCGCGCCGTAGCGGTTGTCGGCATAGTTGCCCGCGCCGATGATCGGCGAATCGCCCAGCCGACCGGGGTACTTCCAGGCCCAGCCGCTGGTGCTGACGCCGGTGCAAATGTTGCCGTCCCTGTCCTGGGCGATGAAGTTGACGGTGCCTTTGGTTCGTTCCGGGTCGGTGGCCAGCTCCACCCAGCGGGCCAAATCGGCGCGGCTGGCAATTTTGCGCAATGTCGTCGTCGGTGAGATTTGCCTGGTCCATTTCCGGGCGCAGGCGGTCGGCCCAGACGGTGCGCGTGTCTGGCAGCATCATTTCTGGTTGAGCCGGGTGGCCCATTTCGGCGGCAAAGCGGCTGGCCCCGTCGCCGACGAGCAGCACGTGGGGCAGGCGTTCCATCACCTGCCGCGCCACGGTGATGGCGTGCACATACCCTTTGAGCGCGCCAACTGCGCCGCTTTCCAGGGTACGGCCGTTCATCATACTCGCGTCTAATTCCACTTCACCCAAAATGTTGGGGTAGCCGTTGTACCCCACGCTGTGGTCTTCGGGATTGGCTTCTACCAGGCGAATACCGGCTTCGACGGCGTCTACGGCCGTTCCCCCCTGGCGTAAAATCTCGGTAGCTGCGTGTATGCCGATACGGCCGTTGCTGCTGGCAACAACAATCATGGGTCCATGCTCCTGTTCTGTGTGAAATGTGGCGGAAGGATACGGTGAGACGGCCGTTTTGCCAAAGACCAATGTTGCATTTTGGGATAGATCGGGAATCGTGGGACGGCCGTATAAATCCTCGCGTCGTTTCTGATACCATCCTTCACAAACTTATCCTACGCACGAAGGAGAATCGCATGAGCAAAACCGCCCTGATTATTGGGGTTACCTCGCAAGATGGTTCGTACCTGGCCGACCTGCTGCTGGAAAAAGGGTATCGCGTCGTCGGCACCATCCGCCGCAACACCACCTACGACAAGCCCAACATCCAGCACCTCATCGGCAAAATCACCATCGAAGCAGCCGATTTGATCGACGGCGAGAGTATTGCCCGGCTGCTGCGCCAGTACCAGCCGGATGAGGTGTACAACATCGCCGCTCAGTCGGTGCCCGCCGACAGCTGGAGCCATCCCATCTACACGGGTGAAGTGACAGCGCTGGGCGTGGTGCGGGTGATGGAAGCCGTGCGCCATTTTGCGCCGCAGGCCCGCGTTTACCAGGCCACCAGCCGGGAGATTTACGGCAACGTGCAGTCGATTGCCGCCACGGAAGCAACGCCCATTGATGCCAACAATCCGTACGGCATTGCCAAGGCATATGCCCACATGATGACCCGCTGCTACCGGGAAAGCTACGGCCTGTTTGCCTGCGGCGGCATTTTGTTCAACCACGAAAGCCCGCGTCGCAGCCTGCACTTTGTGACGCGCAAAATAACGGCCGCTGTTGCCTGCATCAAAAACAAGGTAGCCCACCCGCCGCTGGATGAGTTGGGACGGCCGTTGGTCACGCCCGACGGCAAATTGAAGCTGGGTTACCTGGACGCCCGCCGCGATTGGGGTTATGCCAAAGAGTATGTCGAGGCAATGTGGCTGATGCTGCAAAACGACACGCCAAAGGATTACGTCATCGGCACCAACAGCTCGTATTCTGTGGCCGATGCCTGCCGCATTGCCTTTGCCCACGCCGGGCTGGATTGGCAGAATCACGTGGCCAGCGACGAAGCGCTGCTGCGCCCCACGGAAATCACCGTGCTGCAAGGAGATTATTCGCTCGCAGAAAAAGAGCTGGGCTGGCGGCCGCAAACCTCGTTTGAGGCGCTGATGCAGCTGATGGTTGAGGCCGATTTGGCGCTGTTTAAGTAACAAGGCGTGATGAGTGAAACGTGAAACGTGATGAATCTGCTCACGTTTCACGCGTCACGTTTCAGCAAAAGAACGGCCGTTCCCCCCACCTATACCCTATAGATTTCCCCGCACCCGGTATTCTTCGCATATAGATGCAATTTTGGGGGTTGCAATTCGCCTGGTATTGTTGTATTATTGCAACAGGCGTATTGTTGTATTATCCCGCATCTGCCCCAACTGGCGCATTTGCTCCCGAAAACAACTGTAAAGGCAATTCATGGAACAGGTAGCATCTCAGATTGGCATCAAAGGTATTCGCGAAGGGCTCCTTATTTCGGTGCCGGATCGCGGTTCTTTTGCTGATTTGGTGGCTTTGCTCAACGTGGAATTGGCCCAGAAGCAGGCGTTTTTGCAGGGCAGCCAGGTGGCGCTTCAGGTGGGCTACCGCAAGCTGGACAAAGAGTATCTGCGCCAGCTGCAAGCCGTTTTTGAGCAAAACCAGCTGGAGCTGTGGGCAGTTTTGGCCGAAGATCCCAGTGCCCGCGAAGCCGCCCGCGAACTGGCGCTGGCTACCCGACTTTCCGGCAGTCAGACAGATTTAAACGGCAATTTTTTATCGCAGATGCCGGAACCGGGAACGGCGAATACGGTGGCCTCTGCCCAACCGGCGCAAGGTGGCCTCATCCTCAAGGAAACGCTGCGCTCGGGTCGCTCTATCTTCCACGAAGGGCATGTGGTGGTTATTGGCGACGTGAACCCAGGGGCTGAGATTGTGGCCAGCGGCGACGTGATTGTGTGGGGACGGCTGCGTGGGTTGGTGCATGCCGGGGCATTGGGCGATGAAACGGCCGTGATTTGTGCCCTGGAACTCAATCCAACCCAGCTGCGCATCGCCGACCAGATTGCTATTTCCCCCGACGAAAAGCGGGGACGAACCATCCCCGAACAGGTAGCCATTCGCAACGGCCAGATTGTGGCTGAAATGTGGCAAAAGTAAGCAGTGAACTTTGATGTGCAAAACCTCCCGCAGGTTGCATATTTGGACAAGTGTGGACAATTAGCCTGCGGGAGGTTAATGGTGGAGACAACATTATGAGTGGAAAAGTGGTAACCGTAACATCAGGCAAGGGCGGTGTGGGCAAGACCACCGTCACGGCCAACATCGCTACGGCCCTGGCCATGCTGGGCAAAAAGGTGGTGGCCATTGACGCCGACATCGGCTTGCGCAACCTGGACGTGGTGATGGGGCTGGAAAACCGCATCGTTTACGACCTGGTAGACGTGATTGAAGGCCGCTGCCGCCTGCGCCAGGCAATGATCAAAGACAAGCGCCAGCCCGATTTGTACCTCATCCCGGCGGCGCAAACCCGCGATAAGATGGCCGTCAGCCCGTCGGACATGATTTTGGTGTGCGATGAGCTGCGCCAGGAGATGGATTACATCATCATTGATTCGCCAGCGGGCATTGAGCGGGGTTTCCGCAATGCCATCGCTCCGGCGGATCATGTGTTGATTGTGACCAACCCGGAAGTTTCGGCCGTACGTGACGCCGACCGGATCATTGGCCTGCTGGAGTCGGAAGAAAAAGGGCCGGGGCGACTCATCATCAACCGCCTCAAGCCAGAGATGGTGGCCCGCGGCGACATGCTTTCTATCGACGACGTGCTGGACATCCTGGCCGTAGAGCTAATTGGCGTGATTCCCGAAGATGAGTCGATTTTGATCTCGTCGAACCGGGGCACGCCAGTGGCAATGAGCGGGCTGAACGGTTCCAGCGCCAGCCAGGCTTTCCGCAATGTGGCCCAACGCATAGAGGGTCAGACGGTTCCATTTGTGGATTTAACCCCCAAAACGGGTTTGTTGAACCGTTTGAACAACTGGTTTAGCAAGAGCTAATCAAGGAGCACGCAATGAATTGGTTCGAGCGACTACTAGGTAAAAAAGAAAAAAGCGGGGCTACTGCCAAGCAGCGGCTGCAAATGGTGCTTATTCACGATCGGGCGGATGTTTCGCCAGGGCTGCTGGAGCAGATCAAGGATGACATCATCGAGGTCATTGCCAAGCGGCTGGAGATTAATCCAGACACGGTGGTGGTGAACCTGGACAACACGGCGCAAGAAAGTCGGCTGGTGGCGGAGATCCCGCTGCTGCATTCAAACGGCCGTCGCCGGGCAGCGGTTCAGTAATCGGTAAACGGTGGCCGGTAATCGGTAAATCTGAATAGTTTGTGTAAAAAAGCCGCCCGGTATCGTCACCGGGCGGTTTGCGTTTTACAATAGTGGCTATGGTTAATCGGACGTCTGTGTGGCGCTATTTTGATATCTGGCTGGTGGCAGCCGTGCTGCTGCTCACTGCTTACGGCATTTTGATCATCCGCAGCGCGGTCACCGGCGCGCCTGCGTTTGAAGCTTTGCCTTCGGACCAGGTGCGTTGGGCAATTATTGGAATTGTGATCATGATGGTAGTGGCTTCGGTGGATTACCGCGTGCTGACTTCGGCCCATTGGTACATTTATGCAGGTCTGATTTTGACCCTGGCGCTTGTGCTGGTGGCGGGTGCCATTGGTAACGAAACACGTCGTTGGATTGAGATTCCTGGGGTGGGTATTCGGGTTCAGCCTGCGGAATTCGGCCGTATTTTGCTTCCTGTCACGATGGGCCAGTTTTTGGCCGACCGTGCCAGACGGATGGGAAAATTCTCCAATACGATTGCTTCGCTCATTTACGTGGGGGTACCTATTGCCCTCATTTTTGTTGAGCCAAATCTGGGGATGTCGGTGCTGTACATTTCCGTCTGGTTTGTGATGATCTGGCTGGCGGGCCTGCCGTTGTCTCACTTCGCGATTTTGGCGGTATTGGGGATTGGCTCAATTGCGGCCGTTTTCCCCTTCCTGGCCGAATATCAGCAGGAGCGCATTACGACCTTTGTCAATCCAGAAGAAGCCGATCCTGACGACCGGTTTAACATTGAGCAAGCGCAAATCAGCATTGGTTCTGGCGGTTGGTGGGGCAAAGGGTACCTTGGTGGTACGCAGAGCCAGCTGGGCTTCTTGCGTGTCCAGCACACGGACTTCATCTTCTCGGTGTTAACGGAGGAAATGGGGCTGGTTTTTGGCTCGTTGGTGGTAATTAGCTTGATAGGTTTTGTTCTTTGGCGTATTTTGCGTGTTGCCTGGCTTACGCCCGATCCGGCAGGCAAGTTTGCCTGTGTGGGCATTGCCACGGTGATTTTTTTTCAAACGGCCGTAAACATCGGCATGAACGTGCGCTTAGTCCCTGTTACCGGGCTGACGCTCCCCTTCGTGAGCTACGGCGGCAGCTCGCTCACCACGCTGTTCATCGGCATTGGCATCGTTCAATCCGTCCTCATGCGCCACCGCAAGCAGGAATTCGGCTAGGAATTTATACAAAGGAACGAAGTAACGAAGAGACGAAAGGAAATTTTTGCTTTGTTCCTGCTCCCCTTCGTTTCTTCGTTTATGCTTTTTTCCTCATTGTGGAAGCCTCCGGCTGAATCCAGTATACTCCCCATTTACTTTAGAACTTAAACGAAGAAGCTACAGTAGGCGACACCCCCTCGTAAATCTCTGTGATCTCTGTGGCCAAAAATCATTCAGGAAGGTTTGATGACGGTTAGAACACGATTTGCCCCCAGCCCAACGGGCTATCTGCACATTGGCGGCGTCTGGTCGGCCCTGTTTGGCTGGCTGTACGCCCGGCGGCACGGCGGCCAATTTTTGCTGCGTATTGAAGATACCGACACCAAGCGCACCATTCCTGGCGCGCTGGAAAGTTTGATGACCAGCCTGCGCTGGTTTGGCCTCGACTGGGACGAGGGGCCAGACATCGGCGGGCCGTTTGGGCC
>CAUJGI010000554.1 GCA_963169155.1 Chloroflexota bacterium | reverse complement strand
CTCAAAAACTTAATGTCCGGGTACTTTTCGCTGTAGAAGCTCAGCTCGTGGGGGGAGGAAAAGAGGGCGACTAGACGGCCGTCTAAATCCTCGGTGCGCATCATGCCGTAGCGCCAGGGGAGCTGGTCGATTTGCTCTTTGGGCCCTTCTACCCAACGAGAAAGCCGGTGGGGCAGCGGTTCCAGCTTCGTTTTGACGCCATACTCATTGTCCAGCCGCGCCTGCACCACCTCAAACTGCAAAACACCCACTACCGCCAAAATCGGGTCGCGCCGCGTGGCGTCGCTTACGTACAGCACCTGCATCGCGCCTTCGGACTCCAGCTGGTGGATGCCCTTGAGGAACTGCTTCTGCTTGCCCACGTCCAGGTTGACCAGCCGGGCGTAATGCTCGGCGGCAAAACGGGGGATGGGGTCGAAGCTGAAGTCGCCATCGCTGCTGATGGTGTCGCCGATGCCAAACTCCCGGTTGCCCGGCAGGCCGATGATGTCCCCGGCATACGCCTCATCGACCACCGAGCGCTCGTCAGCAAAAAAGGTGTAGGTGCGGGAAAGTTTGAGCAGCTTGCCCGTTTTGGGATGTTTCACCTGGACGTTGCGCTCGAAACGGCCGCTGCAAATCCGTAAAAACGCCACGCTGTCCCGATGTCGGGGGTCCATGTTGGCCTGAATTTTGAAGACAAAGCCGGAAAAACCCGGCGAAATCGGCTCGATCTGGCCTGCGTCGCTGGGGTAGGCGCTGGGCGGCGGGGCCATCTTGATAAAGTCGTCCAGGAACAGCTGGACGCCAAAATTGGTTAAAGCCGAGCCGAAGTAAACGGCCGTTTGCTCCCCGCGTAAAAATTTCTCGTTGTCGTATTCGGCCAGCTCGTCCAGCAGGCCGATGTTCAGGTGCAGCTCCTCAAACTGGGAGCTGCTCAAGCCAGACTCAATGCGCGGGTCATCCAGCGTGGTAACGTATTCGGGCGAAATGGTCTGGTTGCGCACCGTGCGGTCGTACAGATGCACATGGTCTGACTTGCGGTCGTACACGCCCATAAACGTGTCGCCGTCGCCAATGGGCCAGTTCATCGGCACCGGCTGCATTTTGAGCACGGTTTCCACCTCATCCAGCAGCCCCAACGGGTCCAGCGCGGGCCGGTCCATCTTGTTGATGAAGGTAAACACCGGAATACCCCGCTGGCGGCAAACCTCAAATAGCTTCAAGGTTTGCTCCTCGATACCTTTGGCCGCGTCCAGCACCATAACGGCACAGTCAGCGGCCGTTAGCGTGCGGTAGGTGTCTTCGGAGAAATCCTGATGGCCGGGTGTGTCCAGCAAATTGACCACATGCCCCTTGTACGGAAATTGCAGCACGGTGGAGGTAATCGAGATGCCGCGCTCCTGCTCCATCTTCATCCAGTCGGAGGTCGCCGAGCGCTGGTTGCGCCGCGCCCGCACGCTGCCCGCCAGGTGGATGGCGTTGCCGTACAGCAGCAGCTTCTCGGTAAGCGTCGTCTTGCCTGCGTCGGGATGGGAGATGATGGCAAAAGTCCGCCGCATGTTGATCTGCTTTTTCAGTGTTTCCGGGTTGATGGTGGTTAATTCTTCAATCATTTGGTTATTTTTTTGCCACAGAGGGCATAGAGATTTCAGAGGTTTCTCTTTTTCCTCTGCGCCGTCTGTGGCTAATTTCGCTTTTGCATAAAAAACGGCCACAACAAATTTGGGTTGTGACCGCGCTGCTCTTCATTTTGTACGCCAGTGGTCTTGTGTAAACAAGCATACCACAATCGTGAAATTTGGCATTTTTTAAGCTGTATTTCCCCGGAAAATGTTAGGGAGGAAGTCTAGCTATGGGTGATTTTCCGGGGAAATGCTCGATGCTTAAGTTGCTATCATCTTTTGTTTACACCTTGTTTACAGTTGATGGGTAGTATACGGGCATAAACATTTCCTCCTCCTTCTACTGAGCGGCTCCGCAAGAATTCTTGCGGAGCCGTTTTCAGTATAATATAGCCATTCAGTCACAGGAGGCTTTTTATGGAAGCACTTGGGATAAATGTAGGGTACCTGATATTGCAGGTCATTATCATTGGAGTTATTCCACTGTTAATTGCTGTCGGCCTTGCTGTTTATTTGATCAGAAAAAACCGATCCGGTGGAAAATAAGAAGAAAAAATTGGGTGCCGTTTCCAGAAGCGGCACCCAATTTTTTATCGGCTGTAGGAAATCAGGCTGGCCAGTTCCCAGATGGCTTCGTTGTCCATTTGCGAAGCCAGGCGCTCGGCGCGGATTTGCAGGTCGCGCATGTTGAACCCTTCCACCCAGTAGCTCTGGCGCAGCAGCTCGGCGTACTGGCTCACGACGACGGCGAGCTGGTAGTGCAGCGGGGCATCATCGAAGGAGCGGGCCAGATTTTCGGTGGTAAAGACGCCGTTGATCTCTTTGATAACGCGGGTGTCTGGGTCTTGCCAGCGCAGGTTGACGGTGGCAATACGGCCCTGAGCGCCGGGTACCAGTTGCACGGCGTAGATGGCAACGGCCGTATGCCCCGCCCCAAATTCGGCCGCATCAATCGTGTCGTTGCGGAAATCTTCGTCGGCAATGGCCCGGTTTTCGTAACCGATGAGTCGGTACTGCTGCACCACGTTTTGGTCAAACTCCACCTGAATTTTGGCGTCCAGGCCAATCACCTGCAAGGTAGACATGATGTTGTCAACAAACAGCGTTTCGGCTTCTTCCAGCGTGTCGATGTAGCCGTAATTGCCGTCGCCCTGGTCGGCCAGCTGCTCCATCATGACGTCGTTATAATTTCCCAATCCAAAGCCGATGGTGGTGAGCTGGATGCCTGCGTCAGCGTAGCCGCGAATCTGGACGGCGATGCTGTCGGCACTGGTGTTGCCGACGTTGGCCACACCGTCGCTGGCCAGAATGACGCGGTTGATGCCGTCAAATTTGTAGGCCTGGTTGGCCATCTGGTAGCCCAGCAGCAAGCCCGCTTCCAGATTGGTGGAGCCTTCGGTTTCCAGGCTGTTGATGGCCCGCATGATGGTGCGCTGGTCGGAGCCGTTGGTGGGGGGCAGCACCACGCGGGCATCAGTGCCGTAGACGACGATGGCGATGGTGTCATCGGCGCGCATGCGGTCAACCAGGATTTCCAGCGACTGCTTGACCAGGCCAAGGCGATTTTCCTGAGCCATCGAGCCGGAAACGTCGATGACAAAAACCAGGTTGGCCGACGGCCGTATTTCCTCAGAACTCTCAAACCCCTGCACGCCAATCCGCAAAAAGGTGGTGCCGTCGGTGTGGAATGGGCTGGGTGCGCCGTCGGCGTAAACGGCAAAGGCCGTGTTCGGTGGAATCTGGTACCCCTGGTCGAACGAGTTCACAAATTCCTCCACGCGGATTGCTTCGGGTGGCGGCATCTGGCCTTCTTGCAGGTAGCGGCGCGCAATGCTGTAGCTGCCGGTGTCTACGTCCAGCGAGAAGGTCGAAAGATTGTCCACCTCGGTGAGAATGTAGGGATTGACGCCGTACTCTTCAAAAAACATGGCTGATGGGGTGGCAGCGGGCCGGGGCACAATGACAATGTCTGGCGCGGCGGTGGCTACGGGCGGCAGCGGTTCCATGTAGCCGGAGGGAGCGGCTTCGCTGGCGCCGTCTAAACTCTCTGACGTTTCAACTTCATATTCTTCGTAGATTTGCTCTGTGACGGTAGTTTCAGAGGTGCTAATTGCCGTGTCGCCGTCCTCAGCCGGTTCGTAGGAGGTGATGGGAGCCTGGTTAGATTCGTCCCGGGGGCGTTCCACGGCGATGGGTTGGGTTTCGCTAGCGGAGTCGCCAGCCCCGCAGGCGGCGAGCATCAGGGCGATTAGGAGTAAGAACAAAACGGCGTGTTTGGTATACGGTTTCATGATGGGTTCCTTTTAACGAGAATCTGGATTGATAAAGTTTTGGCGTTTTGGTGTATACACTTGCTGGTAGAACGACGGCCGTTTCCAATTTGTTCCCGCGGAAATATTCAATTTTTAGTTGATGGATGAGGGTGGAGGGATGAGGGTGGAGATTAGATGTTGGTTCAATCGCCAATCTCCGGTTTTCATAAGGTGAGGGGTCGGTTTGATCTGTCGTGAACGGCCGTTTACGGATAGCCCAGCTCGTCCAGCATAGCCGCGGCTGCCGCGGGGGTTGCGGCGGCCAGCACTTCTTTGATGCCCAGCGCCAGCCCTGCCACGTTTTGTCCTGGGGCCACCGCCTGGGCCAATTCCCGGGCAACGGCCGTCCACGGAATTGGCTGCTTCTGGCTGTCTAGATACAGCACGCCGTTCACCCATTTTGCCAAAACGGACTCTGCGGCGGCCGTCTGCACCTGATCGCCCAGGTGCAACTGGGCCTGGATGCGCAGGTTGGGCAGCGACCTCACCTGGACGTTTGCCAGCGCGTTGGCCAGAACGGTGTGGGTCACGGCCGTTTCCGCCC
>CAUJGI010000553.1 GCA_963169155.1 Chloroflexota bacterium | reverse complement strand
GGGTGGTTTTGCCGCAGCAGCTTGGCCCCAGCAGCACACCAATAACCCCCAACTCCAGGGTCAGATCGATATGATCCAGCACCGGCTTGCCCCCAAACGATTTTTCGATATTTGTGCAGCGTAATAACATAAACGCAACTTTACCCGGTTTGTCGTAGCTGCCAAGCAGGACACAGAGTGGACAACTCCTGCGCTCTTGACTGCACCGATAAATCAGTGATAATGCTATCTATGATTAATTATCGAGATTACATCACCATTGAGCCAGGCAAACGCAGCGGAAAACCGTCTATTCGTGGTATGCGAATTACCGTCCAGGATGTGCTGGAATATCTTGCCTCTGGGATGAGTGAGGAAATGATCATTGATGATTTCCCCGAGCTCACTTCTGAAGATATAAAAGCCTGTCTTGCGTTTGCGGCTGATCGTGAACGTAAACTCATCACTGTGCCAGCTGCGTGAAACTACTTTTTGACCAAAACCTTTCATACAAGCTTTTGGCTCTACTCGGCGATCTCTTCCCCAACTCCGAACACGTTCGGGAAATTGGCCTGCACACGGCAGATGATGGAATTTTGTGGGAATATGCCAAAGCCAATGGGTTGATGATTGTTTCCAAGGATTCAGACTTTCATCAACGCAGCTTTTTGTACGGCTACCCACCCAAAGTCATTTGGATTCGTCTAGGCAACTGTTCTACGTCTGATGCAGAACGCATCCTGAGAAACAATTTTTCAGCCATCCTCGATTTTTACGAAGATGAAGACGCCTCATTTCTAAGTCTGGCCTGACCGTCAAAAAAGGAAGCGAAGATGCCTTCTACAAAAGCATGGCACGTGGCCAGGTGGCCCCCCCTGGCCTGGCTGGAAACGGGAATCAAACTGCTGGCCCTGGGGATTGGCGTGGGAACGGCCGTTGCTGCCCTCGCCGAGCCTACCTTTGCCTTCCCCAGCGGCCTGCGCCTGGTGCAGTTCATCATTCTCATTATCCTCTCGCTGGGGCTGGTGGCCGCCATCTTCGATCGGCTGGCCGACCGCGAACTTATCGCCATGGGCTTTGTGGTGCTGAACAATTTGGGCCATTGGGGCATGGTGCTGGCCCTGGCCACTACCAGCAATTTGGGCCGCACCGTCTGGCTGTTTGCCGCGCTGATGCTGCTAGGCGATTTAGTGAAAATTTGGTTCATCAAAACCGCCAACTTCACCGTGCGTGATTTTCCCCAGCGCACCCTCTATATACTCACGGGCATGTATGTTGTTGGCTATACCCTCATCCTGCTGCTGGAACTGTTTTAGGCTGGTGCCCCTATGAAAATTGCCAAAGTCATCTCACTTTTAGGCCTCATTGCCATGAGCGCGGCCATTGGCTACGCCTTTGCGGTTGGTGATTTTGGGACTGAGGGCAGCCAAATTTTGGCCATGCCCTGGGGCATTGTCTCCCTGGTCGATTTGTACGTCGGCTTTTCGCTCTTTGCCCTGTGGATTTTCTACCGGGAGCCAAACAAGCTGGTGGCCATCATTTGGGTAGCGCTGCTGCTGGTGTTGGGCTTTTTTATTGGCAGCCTGTACGTGCTGCTGGCCCTGTTCAAAAGTAAGGGGGATTGGGAGCGGTTTTGGCACGGCCGTTCCGCCTGATCCCAAATTCGTCAACGGCCGTTTGGCTGTTATAATTGTTCTTCTGTTTTCAACAGCATAGCAAGAAATGAGGAGCAAGGTTGGTAGGCCCCGGCGCGGCGGTTTACCAACCTTTCATGCGTATGAAATTATCGGTGATTATTTGTTGCTATAATGAAATAGCAACCATTCAAGACGTGATTGCCCGCACCCAGGCGGTGAATTTGGGCAATGGCTGGACGCGGGAAATCATTGTGGTCGACAACTGCTCCACCGACGGCACCCGCGAGCTGCTGCAAACCATTGATGACCCGGAAATCAAGGTCATTTATCACGAGCGCAACATGGGCAAAGGCATGTCCATTCGCACCGGCATTAACAACATCACCGGCGATTACCTGATTATTCAGGATGCGGACAAAGAGTATGATCCGGCCGAGCATCCTAAATTTTGCCGCAAAGTGGAGCAGACGGGGGCAACGGCCGTTTACGGCTCCCGTATTCTTGGCGGCGATGTGAAGTACGAATATGCCCATGCCTACCTGGGCGTACGCGTCTGGACCTTCATCACCAACCTGCTCTTCGGCAGCAAACTTACCGACGTCGGCACCGGCACCAAAATGGTCCGGGCCGACGTGGCCAAATCGCTCCACCTGACGCTCACCGGCTTCAACCTGGAGTTTGAACTGACCAACAAAGTGCTGCTCAGCGGCCATAACATTGTCGAAGTGCCGATTAATTATGATCCGCGCACCTATGCCGAAGGTAAAAAGATTACCATTCGTGATGGTTTTAAAATTATCGTAACCATGCTGCGCGACCGTTTGGGACTCAGCCCCACGTTAAAAAAAACCACAGAGAACACAGAGCCTAACCATAAACTGGGTGGCAGCTCTGCGAAATCTGCGGCTAAATAATCCAAAAGTGTCAAAGAAATTAAAATGAAAATAGTGGTTACTGGCTCCATTGCCTACGATTATCTCATGTCGTTCCCCGGCAAGTTCACCGACTCGCTGGTGGCCGACCAACTCCATACCGTCAGCCTCAGCTTCCTGGTAGATTCACTCAACCGGCAGCGGGGCGGCACCGCCCCCAACATCGCCTACACCCAGGCCCTGCTGGGGGGCCATCCTTCGGTGATGGCTACCGCCGGGCAGGATTTTGGCGACTACCGCACCTGGCTGGAAAGCCACGGTGTGGACACCTCGGCCATTGTAGAAATTGAAAACGATTTTTGCGCCTCGTTTTTTGTGAACACCGACCAGGCTCAGAACCAGATTGCCAGCTTTTACACCGGAGCAATGGCCCACGCCGCCCGCCTCAGCTTTGCCGAGTACGCGGCTGATGCCGATCTGGCCATCATCTCCCCCAATGCGCCCGATGCCATGGGCCAATACGCCGCCGAATGCCGCGCCCTGGGCATTCCCTTCATTTATGATCCCAGCCAGCAGGCGGCCCGCTTCAGCGGGGCCGATCTACTGCACGGCCTGGACGGCGCTTACATGCTTACCGTCAACGAATACGAGCATAAACTGATTCAGGACAAAACCGACCTCACGGAAGACCAGATTTTGCAGCGCGTGGGCAGCTTGCTGGTGACGCTGGCGGGTGAGGGCGCGCGGCTGGTCATCGATGGTCAGGAAATTCGCATTCCGGCCGTGCCACCACTCACCATCGCCGACCCGACCGGTGCGGGTGATGCCTTCCGTGCCGGGCTGATGCGCGGTATGCAGCTGGGCTTGCCCTGGGGGATCGCCGGGCGCATGGGCGCGCTGGCGGCCACCTACGTGTTGGAACAGATGGGGCCGCAAAACCATTCCTATTCACCACAAGAGTTCGTGGCTCGTTATCGCCAACACTTTGACGACGACGGGGCACTGGACGTTTTATTAGCGAATTAATTCACCCCCACCCTAACCCTCCCCCTGTTAGGGGGAGGGAATTAGCTCCCTCTCCCTTGAAGGGAGAGGGCTGGGGTGAGGGTCATTCTTTGAAGGAGACTGTTTTCTTATGGAATTTGATATTAAAAACCCCGATTTAGCCCCTGGCGGCCGTTTGCGGATTGAGTGGGCATCGCAGGAGATGCCGGTTTTACAGGGTGTGTACGATCAGTTTGTCGCAGAACGGCCGTTTGCCGGGCTGCGCATCAGCGGATGTATGCACGTTACCACCGAAACCGCTAACCTGGTTGTGGCGTTGCAGGCCGGTGGCGCAGACGTGATGCTGTGCGCCAGCAATCCGCTGAGCACCCAGGACGACGTGGCCGCTTCCCTCGTATCCCACTACGAGATCCCCGTTTTTGCCATCAAAGGCGAAGACAACGAGACGTACCACAAACATATCCAGGCCGTGTTGGACCACAAACCCAACATCATCATGGACGATGGTTCGGACGTGACCAGCACCATCCACCGGGACCGCCGCGACGTGATGGAATACGTCATTGGCGGTACTGAAGAGACCACCACCGGCATCATCCGCCTGCGGGCGATGGCCGCCGACGGCGCGCTGGAATTCCCGATGATGGCCGTGAATGACGCCCTGACCAAGCACCTGTTCGACAATCGCTATGGCACGGGCCAATCCACCATGGACGGCGTGATTCGAGCGACCAACTATCTGATCGCCGGGAAAGTGGTGGTAGTGGCCGGTTACGGCTGGTGCAGCCGGGGCATCGCCATGCGGGCGCGCGGTTTAGGCGGCAACGTGGTTGTCACCGAGATTGATCCGCTGAAGGCGCTGGAAGCGGTGATGGACGGCTACCGCGTAATGCCAATGAGCGAAGCCGCTCCGATTGGCGACATTTTTGTCAGCGCCACGGGCAATATCAATGTGTTTGATGGCCATCACTTTGAGGTGATGAAAGACGGCGCGCTGCTGGCCAACTCGGGCCACTTTGACGTGGAAGTGAACAAAGTGGCGCTGCGCAACCTGGCCGTGAGCGACCCCAAGCGGGTACGGCCGTTTGTGGACCAGTACACGATGAAAGACGGCCGTAAGCTCAACCTGTTGGGTGAAGGGCGCCTGATCAACCTGGCCGCCGCCGAAGGCCACCCGGCCTCGGTAATGGACATGAGCTTTGCCGGTCAGGCCCTCAGCGCCAAATACCTGGCCGACAACAAGGGCAAGCTGGAAAACAAGGTGTACACCGTCCCCGAAGAGATCGACCAGCGCATTGCCAGCATCAAGCTCCAGGCGATGGGCATCAACATCGACACCCTCACTACCCGCCAGCAGCAGTATCTGAACTCCTGGCAAGAAGGGACATAACACAAGAAGTAAGATATGAGAAGTGGCAGGTGGCAAGGTGCAAGTCGTAAAACAGTTACCACCTGCCACCTGCGATTTGCAGCCTGCACGCCACGCGCCCACGCGCTCCTATTCATGAAAAGACTCCCCCCTCTCGACCTGCTGGTGCACAACCGCACCGGATTTGTGAAGGCAGCCCGCATTTACTCCAACGTGGTAAGCCCGCCGGTGATGTTTGCCGTGGTGGGGCTGGCGTTTGGTCTGTATGCCCAGCCGGGGCTGCCGGGATTTTTGTGGGCAGCCGTGTACGGTCTTCTGGTCTCGCTGGCGCCGATTTTGGTGGTGCTGTATTTGTTGAGAAGCGGCCGTATCGCCGAGCTGCACATGAGCAACACCCGCGAGCGCCACATTCCCTACCTGTCGGCCATTCTGTTTGCTGGAATTGCGTTTGCTCTGATTGCCAGGTTTAACGGGCCAGACCTGCTGCGCTGCCTGGCGCTGTTCAACATCATCGAGCTGACGGCGCTGGCGGTGATTAACCGCTACTGGCTGATCAGCCTGCACGCCACCGGGGCTATGGCTGCGGCCGTTTTGCTAGGGCTGGTGTTTGGCTGGTGGGTGAGCTTGTGGGTGGGCATTCCGCTGGTGGTGTCGGTGTGCTGGGTGCGCCTCTTCCTCAAGCGGCACTCGATGGCCCAAATTGTGGCGGGGCTGGCGTTGGGAACGGCCGTTGTCCTCAGCCTTCTCCCCCTGGGCTGCTTTGTACTCATTTAATTCCACTGATAGAAACCTGTCAGGTCTGAACGGTTACCTTTTATCCACAAACTTTTATTCGCATTTTCCCCAAAACTTCCGTATATTTCCCGGGTCAACTTGCTGTAAAAAACATTTTCTGCCACGCGGCCCGGCTGCGGGTTTACCCTGTGGCACCAGCAAAAGGAGAATTACCTATGCCTGTCAGTAACTCAACTGCTACCTGGGAAGGAAGCTTAACCGAAGGAAAAGGGACGATGGTAGTGGGCAACGGCCGTTACACCGGACCCTTCACCCGCGCCTCCCGTTTTGCCGATGGCGAAGGCACCAACCCCGAAGAACTCATCGGCGCGGCCCACGCTGGCTGCTATTCCATGTTCCTTTCCGCCATCCTCTCGGGGGATAACCATGTGCCCAACAGCATCAACACCACGGCCAAAGTGCACATTGGCCAGGTGGACGGCGCCCCTACCATTCATACCATCGAACTGGTGGTGGCCGCGGATGTGCCCGGCATCGATGATGCCACCTTCCAGGAGTATGCCGCCCGCGCCAAGGCAGGCTGCCCGGTCTCCAAAGCACTGGCCAGCGTCAGCAATATTCAACTGACGGCCACGCTGGTCGGCTAACTTTCCCACTGAGTCCACTGAGAGTGGGCCAATCTTGAAGATTGGCCCACTCTGCGTCCTTGTACATGAAAAATGAAGATTTGTTTGGCGCAGATTAAACCCGTTACCGGGGACATTGCGGCGAATGGTGAGCGGCACAAACGTTTTGTCAGAACGGCCGTTGCCCACCACGCCAATCTCATCCTCTTCCCCGAACTTTCCCTGACCGGTTACGAACCCACGCTGGCCCAGGAACTGGCCATACCCCTTTCCGATCCCCGGCTGGACGATTTCCAAACGCTGGCCGACGCCGGGCCAATCACCATTGCCGTGGGCGCACCCACCCAGAGCACGCCGCTGCCAGGCATCAGCCTGCTCATTTTCCGGCCAGGGCAGCCGCGCAGCTGGTATACCAAGCAGTTTTTGCACGGAGATGAGGAACCATTTTTCACTCCAGGCCGCGCCACAACCGCGCTGCTTGGTCCGCGTAATGAGGCGGCGCTGGCCATCTGCTACGAGCTGTCCGTCCCGGCACACGCCGCCGCGGCAGCTGAGCTGGGAGCACAGCTTTACCTGGCCAGCGTGGCTAAATTCGCGCGGGGGATTGGTGCGGCACACGGCCGTATGGCCCAAATTGCCCAGCTGTATGGCATGACCACCTTGATGGTCAACTGCGTCGGCCTCGCCGATGGGGAATGGTGCGCTGGACAAAGCGCCGTCTGGAACCCTGACGGCCAGCTGCTTGCCCAGCTGGATGACCAAAACGAAGGCCTGCTCCTTTACGACACAAAAACGGGGTCAATCTTGTGCCTGGCACAGTAGGGTTCTTCAAACGCCGCACATTCCGCGTGGGTAAATCAGTCTAAAATCTTCAGCCGGGTGATGTGGTTGATCAGCGCGGGGGCCTCTTCCTCGGCCACAAAGTGCCCGGCATTCGAGTAGCGCACAACAACGGCCGTAGGAAATGCCGTCGACCACCGGTTCAACTCCTTCTCCCGAAAAGCAATATCCTTCATGCCCCAGGCAATCAGCTTCACCTTGCCGTTGAGCTTCTCCCGCTGGTTCCACAGCCCAGCCAGCCAATCCGTTGCGCCAATGATCTGCTTGGGGAAGACGTAGCTGCCCTTGCGCTGCCCCTCCGGCAGCGCCTGCAGAAAGTGGCGGTGCACTTCAGGAGTCAGCTTGCTTTTGTCGCCGTAGGCCACTTTCATCACAGACCAGGCAAAAAAGTTGTAGCGGCGAATGAGCCAACGGCCGATTGCCCCGCCCATAAAGCCGCTAAATGCCCGGTAATACCAATCATCATTCACCGGCCACAGCCAGGTGTTGGTCACAATGATATTCTTGACCTTCTCTGGATATTTGAGCGCATACGAAAGGGCAATCAGGCCGCCCCAGTCGTCAAAAATCAGGGTAATGTTGCGCAAATTCAGCGATTCGAGCAGCCTTTCCAGGTTCTCCGCGTGCTGCTGCGGCAGGTAGGTCCAATCAGCAGGCTTGTCCGACAGGCCAAAACCGATGTGATCTGGGGCGATGCAGCGGTACGTCTGCGAAAAATGTTTGATCAGCGCCCGAAACTCAAACGACCAGGAGGGATTGCCATGCACCATCACAAACGGATCGCCGCTGCCCTCATCCACATAGCGCATTGTGCCCATCGGCTGGGCAAAGGTATTTGGGGTAAACGGGTATTCTTCAGTGTTGATCCAGGCGGGTATCATAGCGTTTCCCTTGTTCGCTGAAATTATGGCGTAAATCCTTCGATCACTTTTTGCAAAATCAAGCGGTTCACTTCTGGCAGATCATGTCGTTCGTCCAGCAAAACGGTAGTCTGCAAAGAAGCCATGCCGTGCACGATGGCCCAACAGTGGTAGGCAATCGCGGCGGCATCGTACGCCCCTTGCACCACAATTTGCCCCTGGGCAATGCCCAACTGCACAATTTGCAGCAGGGTGCGCATGGCAATCGCCCGCTGTTCCCCAGAGGTGGCCTGCGATGGCTCCATGTTGAACATCAGATGATATTCTTGCGGGTGCTGCCTGGCGTACTCAATGTAGGCCAGGCCCCCTAACAAGAGCATGTCGGAGGTGGTTACGGCCGTTAGCACCTGTTGGGCAATGTAGTTGTTCAGCTCCTCAAAACAGTCCGCGCGTACCGCATCCACCAGTGCTTCTTTACTGCTGAAATATTTGTACAAAGCCCCCGGCGTGTAGTCAATGCTGTCGGCCAGGGCGCGAATGGAGAAACCTTCGATGCCCTGCATCACAATCATCTGGCGGGCATTTTGCAAGATCGCCTCTCGGGTTTGTGCCAGTCGTCTGGCCTGGGGCGAGCGTTCAGAATCGGGTGGTTGCTCAGTAAACATTGTTCACTGATTGTACGAACGTTAAAACGGGGTGTCAATTTTTGGGGAAGGGAAACAGCAAAAGCAGCTTAGCCACGAATTTAGCGAATGATTGGTTTTTATCTCGTTAATCCGCGAAATCCGCGGCTTTTTTTTTAGGCCTGGATGGCCAGGGCGGACAATTTTTCGTAGTAGGGCTGGCATTCGGCGAGCAGCGGCCGTAACGGCTCCGGAAATGGCTCCGCTTTACGGCTGTAGGTTTGGAATCCGGTTGAGCGGTGCACCGCATGGTACCAATATTTGGCCCACGACCCATCCTCCGGCCGCGCCCCGGGCTGCCAGCTAAGCATCGCCTCGTCAAAGGGAATGCCAATCTGGTCGCACAATTTGCGCAACACGCCGCGCGGGTTCAGCAGCGTTTGTTTGGAATCCAGCACCGGCGGCTCCTGGCCAATGCCGCGCAGATAATCCAGCAGTTCCAGGTGCAGCGCGTAGCCCACATCATGCAGAGCAGGCTGCTCGACCTGTCGGG
>CAUJGI010000552.1 GCA_963169155.1 Chloroflexota bacterium | reverse complement strand
TGGGTCGGGAAGGTGTTGGTGGAAGGAGGTGAAGAAGTAAAAAAGTGAGGAAAAGGTGCAACACGCGTCCGAAGTGTGTCGCACCTGGGGTAGCTAATCGGTGGGGGAAACGGCCGTTTTCTCAGTCGAGTGCATGGTGTGCGTCGTTGCGTGTGCATTTTCTGCTATAATTGCCTCATTAAATTGCACCAACTGAACAGCAATTTGGTTTCACAAGTTAGGGAATCGAATGCCGAAGCTTTATGAATATTTTGGTCTCATCATCCTCTTTTACTCAAATGAACATGAGCCTGTTCATGTTCACGGTAAATTTCAGGGGACCGAGAACAAGGCAGAGATAATCATTGAGAATGGGCAAATCGTCGAGATTCGTTTTACGTCGGTAAGAGGCAAGAAGCCGTTGCCTCACGCACAGATGCGAAATTTCAAGAGCGTTGTGGAACAGTATGCAGAGGATATTGTTCAAAAATGGATAGATTACTTCGTACTTCACGGTGATGCCAGAAACGATAACGAAGAGGATACAATGATCCTTGCCGAAAATGAGATCGTTGAAATAAGTAAAGCTGAATATGTTGGCGCGTACAAAATACGTCTTTTGTTCAGCGATGAACAAGAACGTGTTGTCGATTTTGAGCCTTTTTTGCGTAACTCATTGAACCCCATGATAAAAAAATACCTCAAGCTTGATTATTTCCAGAATTTCACGGTTGAATACGGTGATTTGTTTTGGAATGATTATGATTTGTGCTTTCCTATCGCAGATTTATACGAGGGACGCGTATAAGTCAAAGGTGCGCCGCACCTGGCGCAGGCGAAAATCCGTTTTGTCGTGGCCAAAAGTGTGTAGAGCATCAGACTCATGATTGATCGAAAGCCGTTTGATAGCGAAACATACGTGGAAACCATTCAATCTTCCCCGTGTTTCATTTGCCAGCTGGTGGCTGACAATTCGGCAAACCCGCACCATATCATCTATGAAAATGACGAGGCGATTGTCTTCCTCAATAAATATCCTGTTCTCTACGGCTACAGTTTAGTAGCGCCCAAAGCTCATAAAGAGCAGGTAACTGGCGATTTTTCCCAGGAAGAATATCTGCGGCTCCAGGCGTTAATTTATGCTGTCGCCGAAGCCACCAGAAGATATGTGCAGCCAGAACGGGTTTACATTCTTTCTTTAGGCAGCCAGCAGGGGAACCGCCACGTCCATTGGCACGTTGCTCCTTTGCCTGCCGGTCTTCCCTTTGACGAACAACAGCTGAATGCGCTCCGCTTTAGCAATGGTGTCTTGGATCTATCTGAAGCGGCGTGCCAGGCACTCACGGCTGGCCTGCGTCACGAATTGAACCAGCTGGGTTTTTGTTAGCTGGTCGAAGCTGCGAACTGTCTACAAGGCCAGCTGCTTGTCCGCCTGGGCTTGCAGGATATCTTTGTCGGCGACAATGATCGCGTCGGGGACAGCATCGGGCAGATCGTCTTCCATATTGCGCAAAGGCTTGTAGCTGTATCCGGCTAACGCCAGCAAAATGCGCAGCAAACCAACGGTAATCATCAGCAGGGCAATGCCGCGGCCCGGACCCGCCCCAATAAATGCACCGACCGTTGATGCCACCAGCGTCTCATTGATCATCAGCGGCTCAAACACCCGATCGACCAATGGACCAGCGGCCAATGCCCCGAGAGGCATCGTCGAGAGGGCCATCATCCGGTTGGTGGACAAAACGCGGCCTTGCAGCTCAAGCCCAACTTTCGTTTGGATCAATGTGCGCCAGTGGGCATCCACTAAGGCACCGGTAATGCCCAGGCCAAAAAAGCCAACGGCCGCATAAACGGCCGAAGGCTGCAACCCCATGATGATCGAGGCCAGCCCAGATACCCCCACAAACACAATCATGCCCGTCATCCGCCGTTCGGTACCGCCCCAGAAGCCCATTAATACACCGCCCACCAACATGCCAGCGCCGAGCATAGCGGCAACCCCACCCAGAACAGCGGCCGATTCAAAGGCCAGCACCAGCGGCATGCTCAGCACGGTGACGATGCTCAGGAAAAAATTCACCAGGGCAAAGAAAACGATCATGGCCACCAGCCCTTTACGCTTGACGATGTAATCCCAGCCGCGCCGGATTTCTTTTATCAACGGCTCTTCCTGCGTGCGAAACAAGGTGTTGGGGAAGCGAATAAACAGCAGGGTAGAAATAGCAAACAGGAACGTCACGAAGTCAATGATGAAGACGCCGTCCAGCCCCACGGTGATGATGAGAACACCGCCAAGGAACAGGGCAAACATGCGCCCGGTGGCCGAGCCAAACTGCACAATACCATTGGCGTGGCCCAGGTATCGTTTGGGAATCAATTGGGTGATGGCGGCGGTGTAGGCTGGTTCCTGGAAGGTGGTGGAGATGGAGCCAATGGTGGCCGTGACGTACAGGTGCCAGACCTGCAAAGAGTCTGTCCAATAGAGCAGGGCAACCGCTACGGTTGAAATAGCCGCCAGGATATCACTGAAAATCATGACAAGCCGCCGGTCGTATTTGTCGGCAATGGCACCGGCGAGTGGGGCAAATAGAATGGAGGGTAAACGGCCGAATACGTTAATCAGCGCAAATTCGGAGAGCTGGCCCGTTTGCTCCAGCGCCCAAATGCTCAAGGCAAACGTGGTCAGATTGGTGCCAATCAGGGAGACGAGCTGGCCAATGGCCACGGTGAAAAACGTTTTCAGGTTGGTTTTTTCAAGGGGGGCAGCTGTGGTTTGGGTGGGTTCTACGGCCGTTGCTATCCCCTGCAACCGGTTGTTGATTATCTCCGCCAGGGCCGCGGCCTGGTGTTTTAAGAAATAATGGCCAGCCAGCGGGATGGTTTCTAACGAGACAGCGCCGGTGAAGTAGGTCCATTCCAGGTACCGCTCTTCATAAAACTCGGCCACCCGATCCATTTCGCCCACTACAGATACAATCGGCGCTTGCAGCTTTTTCGCCAGCGGGGTGGCATAGGCTTCCGTGTAATAATCCTCAACTTCCTGTACATCATGGCGCAGGCCAGCCAGCATAAAATCCTGCTCTGCCGGGTCCAGCCCTTCGTTAAAGCCGCCCAACATGCGTAAAAAGTCAAACGTCGCCCGGTTTGAGCGGCGGCGGCGGCTGCGCGACACCCACTCGAAAATTTTGCCCGGCAGGCGTGGCGAGGGGAAGGTGCCGCCGAGGAAAATGGCGTCTACTTCCCGGCCCGCGTCTTCCAGGAGCCGGGCAATTTCTACGGCCATTGCCCCGCCGACACAGTGGCCGTACAGCGCCACGGGGCCATCAACCGTAGCCATGATCTCGGCGGCGCACTGCCGGGCCACCTCCGGCATGGGGCGCAGGTTTTCTTCACGACAGGCAAAATCGTGGCCGGGAATTTGAAACGAGTAAAGCGCATAATCGGGCGGCTGAGCCTGGGCCAGCGGCTGGAAAACAATAGCGCTGGCGCCGCCAATGGGCACACACACCAACGCACGTGTTTTGGGCTGGGTGCTGCGCCGGGTCAGTTCATACAGCAGCCCCTCGTGTTTGGGCTGGTCTTGCCCCAGATAGTGGGCCAATTCGCGAATGGTGGGATATTTGAACAAATCCATCACGCTGATCGCCTCGCCAATCTGGCGCACCACGCGAATGGCCTTAAACGATTCGCCACCGAGGTCAAAAAAGTTGTCGTCGATGCTGACCTGTTCAATCTCCAGCACATCGGCCCAGATGGCGGCAATATCTATTTCCAGCGGTGTGCCCGGGGCGGTAAATTCCGCTTCACTGGTGGAACGGCCGTATTCCGGCAACGGCAGTGCTTTCCGATCGACCTTTCCATTGGGGTTTAGCGGAATCTTGGCCAGCGGCACAAAGGCCGTGGGCACCATGTAGCTGGGCAGCCGCTCCCGCAAAAAATCGCGCAATGGAGTAAAGTTGACTTCCCCGTTCTGGTCATTGGCGGGCACGACGTAAGCCACCAGGCGTTTATCACCCGGCGTATCCTCGCGCAAGATGACGGCCACGTCCTGCACCGCCTGGTCCTCGTTGATAATCGCTTCAATTTCGCCCAGTTCCACCCGGTAGCCCCGGATTTTTACCTGATGATCGATGCGGCCCAAAAACTCAATGTTGCCATCGGGCAAATAACGCACCCGATCCCCCGTGCGGTACATGCGCGCGCCGGGCCGATCGGCCCAGGGATCGGGCAAGAAGCTCTGCGCCGTCAGCTCTGGCCGGTTGAGATAACCCCGGCTGACGCCTGGCCCGCCCAGGTACAGCTCACCGGGCACGCCAATCGGCACAAAACGTTTGTGGCTGTCCAAAATATAGGCACGCACATTGGCAAACGGCCGTCCCAGGGGAACGGCCGTTGTGTACGCTTCCAGCGGCATCGCCGGCAGCGGAAAGTTCAGCGCCGAAACCACCGTCTCCGTGGGACCATAATGGTTTTGAATGAGGCAGTCAGGTCGGGCCGCCCGCACCTGGGCGATGGTTTCCCAGGGGCACGCTTCCCCGGCAAAGATCAGATAGCGGCGGGGAATAAATGGCTCTGGCCCGGCAAAAGCTTGCAGCGCCTCAAAGTGGCTGGGCACGAGCTTCATCACGTCAATGGGATGGCGGCGGAAATAATCGGCCAGCGCCGGGGGATCAGCGGCCCGTTCGTAGGAGATGATATGCACCTGCCCTCCAGAGCACAGCGCGCCAAACACGTTGGTCGAGCCTAAATCGGCGGCAAAGGTGGAAACAATGGCATAGCTCACCCCCGACGGCGCATCCAGGCGCTTGAGCAAGCCGTGAATGTAGTTC
>CAUJGI010000551.1 GCA_963169155.1 Chloroflexota bacterium | reverse complement strand
TCCCCCACCACGGCGATGGGCACATTGGTGGGTGCATACCACCATTCGAGGTTGGTTACACCAAACATGTGGGCCAGCACGGCGTTGTTGCCCACTTCGGGATGGGCATCCAGCGGCAGGTGCGCCGCGTACAAATTCAAGCCGTGGGCCATCATCTGGCGCACGCGTGCCCCCAGCGGCCCAGCGATGCGCTCCACCTGCCGCCACAGCACGCCGTGATGTACCAACAGCATGTCGGCCTGGTAGGAGACGGCCGTTTCAATAATCACCGGCGACACGTCTACTGCCAGGGCAATGCGCTGCATGCTGGTATTGGCGGTTTCCACCTGCAAGCCTTGCGGCCCATAATCGCTAATTTCGCCAATGCGCAAATAGCGGTCCAAATAACTTACCAATTCAGCTCGATCCATCTCCGCCTCGTTTTTGATAATTTTCCCACACCAGCTTCTGGATGCGCGGAAAACCTGCTTCGATTAGCAGTTCCACTTCCGTCACCATGCGCTCGTACTGCCGCCGCGAACCGCCATACGGATCGCGCACGCTGCCACGCTCATCCACCATTTGCCGCAGGGTATAAATTTTAGCCCGGTGCGCCGGAAACGCCTCCCGCAGCTCCTTTTGGTGCGCCGTCTCCATGCACAACACCAGGTCGCACTGCTGCAACAGCGGTTCGGTCACCGGCTGGGAGCGATGCGCCTGAATGTCCAGGCCACGCTCGTCCAACAAAATGACCGAAAATTGCGAAGCCAGGTGGCCAGGTGAGGCCCAGGTGCCTGCCGACGAGACGGCCCAGTCGACCAAGCCCGCTTTTTGCAGATGGTCGCGCAGCAGCGCCTCGCCCACGGGCGACCGGCAAATATTGGCAGTACAAACAACAAGAATGTGGGGTCCCGACATGGTTGGTTTTGGGGAAGGTGTTTGACCAGTTTAGGATAAAAACAATTTCCCCGAAAACGTGGGATATCTGTTTTCGGGGAAATTGATCAGGTGCGGTTAGTCAAGGTCTGGCTGGAGCAAACCATAGTTGCTGTCACGCCGCCGGTACAAAACGTTCACTGCCTGGGTATCGGCGTTGTAAAAGACAAAAAAATCGTGACCCAGCAGTTCAATTTGATCCACGGCTTCTTCGGAACTCATCGGGCGCATAGTAAACCGCTTGGTGCGCACAATGCCAGGCTGGTCTGAATCCACAATTTCTTCTTCCAACGGCAGCGGCTCGCCCATCACCAGCTCTTCGCCATCACTGCCACCCCGCCATTTGCTGCGCCGTTTGCCCCGGTAGCGGCTGATCTGCCGGTAGAGCTTGTCCACCACGGCATCAATGGAGGCAAACATGTCGTTGCTGCGCTCTTCGGCCCGGAGGATGGTACCTCGATTATCGCGGATGGTGATTTGGGCCACCTGCCGCTCTACAGCGCTGCGGGCATTTGTTTCTGACAGGTCCACGTGTACTTCAGCCAGATCGGGCATATATCTATCAAGTTTTACTGTTTTCTTTTCCACATAGTTACGTAACCTTGTGGTGACTTCCATGTTACGGCCGTTAACTGATAGTTCCATTGTCTAATCTCCCTTTGTGTTAGAAAAGAAATTCTGGTTGTTTACACATCTCTAAGATATGAGAAATGATGCCTTTGCTAAAGTAAGTTTGCTCACAAGATGTTGTGCTAAACAGCACGAGCCACGCAGTAACCAGATACAGCCCGCGCACCTGCGGCCAAAAGCGCGTTGGCAGCAGCTGCCATGGTGGCTCCCGTCGTGCACACATCATCGATCAATAAAACATGCCGACCCTGTACACAGCCATCAGCAGAAAAAGCGTCTTGCACGTTAGACAGGCGTTCAACGGCCGTTAAACCCACCTGCGGCGTGGTAAAACGGGTGCGGTGCAACGCATGCTCGGAATAGTCTAGCCCAGCGCCCTGGCTAAAGGCCCGCGCCAGCAGCGCCGATTGGTTGTAACCACGCTTGCGTTCGCGCTCGGCATGCAGCGGAATCGGTAAGACCAGGTCTACCGGCATGTGCCATTCATGCCATGCCTCCACCATCAGTTGCGCCAGCGGTTTGCCCAGGCCAAATGCTCCGTTGTATTTGAGGTTGTGGATTAGTTTGGAGACGGGGTCGGCAAAAAGGACGGCGGCGCGAATTTGTTGGAGGGGTAACGGCCGTTCCTGGCAGACCGAACAACAATCTGTCGCGTTGGCCACGGGACGCCCACAACGATCACAAAGTGGTGCCTGTACCCATAGCAGTTGGGCGTGACATGAGTCACACAGTAATGAACCGGCTTTTTTGCAGGCGCCACAGACAGGTGGAAAAACAAAATTGAGGAGGGAATCTGCCAGCCCTCTAGCACGGCTACGCCAGGTCAAGACTGGCATTTGAATCTTTTCAGCCAAAGACTGCTTGACCTTTTATTGAGAAAAACTGTTAATAAATCAGACAACAACCTAACCTGGCTGCGTCTGGTACCACAAGGTCTATGCGGCGGGAACGGCGTTTAGCCAGTAATCCCACCCAGAGAATCGTTGCGCAGTACCTGGAAACCGGCCGGTCCTAGTAAAACAACAAAGATGGAGGGGAAGATCAGAAAAACCATTGGAAACAACATTTTTACCGGCGCCTGCTGAGCTTTTTCCTCCGCCCGCTGCCGCCGCCGCACGCGCATTTGCTCGGATTGGATACGCAAAATTTTACCAATACCCACCCCCAACTGATCAGCCTGCAAAACGGCCGCAATAAAGCTGGTCACGTCGGGCACATCCATGCGGTCAGACATGTCGCGCAGCGATTGGCGGCGCGATTTGCCCAGCTGCATTTCGTGAATAACCCGGCCAAACTCATTCGCCAGCGGATCGTCCCATTTTTCATCTACTTTTTGCATGGCGGCATTAAACGTTAAACCAGCATCCACGCAAATTGTCATCAGATCCAGCGCATCAGGCAGCTTTTTAATAATGGCGTCCTTGCGCCGATCCACCATGGAGCGCAGCAGCATCCAGGGCAAATACCAACCCACAATAGCCGCACCGAGGGTGTAAAGCAGCCGGCGGTTTAACTCGGCATTGCCCACCCGAGACATCATCAAGAAAACGAGCGCAGCTAAGAAGACGGTGAACACACCACGCACCACAATAAAATCGGCGGCGCGCATGTTGCGCGGATTCCCAGCCAGCTCTAGCAGCCGGGTGGTACTTTCCAACGTCTTTTGCGGCGTATAGCGCACCAGGAACTCACTGATACGCCGAATCAGCGGCACAAACACACGGTCGGAAAAGGGCAGCGACAGCTCGATGTCTTCGATGGAGACAATTTCTTCCCGCGCCGCAAATTCATCAATTCGGACAGCCAGGGGATCTTCTTCGGAGCGCCGCAGCAGCAGCACACTACCGCCCATAAACAAAAGAGCAACAACCACAATAATTAGTAACATGATAGGTGTTAAGGTCATAGTTTTGTGTTCTCCTGCCTTTGTGAACGGCCGTTACACCTCAATGTTCACAATCTTGCTGATCGCATAGGCGCCAGCACCAATCATCATCAGGCTAAAGCCAATGACCACCCAGCCACAAGGAATAATCCCGGGGAATATCCACGGATCTTCGCGCACCCACAGTTCAGAAACATACTCGGGATTGATCAAAAACAGCACAAAGCCTAAGGCAATCGGCAGCAAACTGATAATCCAACCAGAAACACGCCCTTGAGCTGTTAGCGTGCGAATCTCACCCTTAATGCGGACGCGTTCCCGAATAGTAAAGCTGATGGTATCCAGCACTTCGGCCAGGTTACCACCAACTTCACGTTGGATATTTACGGCCGTAATCACCAAGTCCAAATCTTCGCTGGGCACCCGCCGGTGCATGTTGGCCAACGCCTGTTCAACACTCAAACCCAGCCGTACTTCCTGCACGACCCGCTCAAACTCCACCGAAACGGGAGCTGGCAGCTCAGTTGCAATTGCTTCCATAGACTGCAAAACGCTATAACCAGAGCGCAGTGCATTTACCCACAGGTTCAATGTATCGCTCAACTGCCCGTCAAAGGCCTGCATGCGCCGTTTGGCCATCGTGCGCACATAAAAACGGGGCAGGCGCAGGCCAAGAAATATACCAACAACTCCCAATATCCAGGAGTTCTGCTGCGGCAAAACGTAGCCCAGGAATCCGCCCACAACACCACAAATAACGACGAGAAAGATGTACTCCGTCACGCGGAGTTTGGCATCGGCTCGCGAAATGCGTTCTTTTATGGGTTCAAACATGTTGCGGCGGGACAATGCCTTGTCCAACCGATCGGCCATGTCGGGGCCATCTGCCGCATCTACACTCTCTGGCAGATTCACACCCACAGTTGTGGATACAAATTGCTCCATGCGCTCGTCAACGGCCGTTTGACCGCTCGTCATCACAAGAGCAATCCCCGCACCTAGAATAAACAAAACAGCCAGGGCTCCGGCAATAATTAGTAGTGGAGGCATACACACGCTCCTATGGCATTACACCTATCGTTCAATTTAGCGACGACGACTACCAATACCAAAGATCGAAGGCGGCAGCATAATCCCTGCTTCCTGGATCTTCCACATAAACTTCGGTCGCAAACCAGTCGGGCGTAAACGGCCGATTACCTTACCGTTCTCAATATTTGTCTGTTCAAAGCGGAAAATTTCAGAGGTCGTGATCACATCACCTTCCATACCCTGAATTTCACTAATAGACGTAATTTTACGAGAACCATCCCGCATACGATCCTGATGCACCACCAGATGAATCGCCGAGGCAATTTGTTCACGAATAGCCCGATGCGGCAAGTCCATACCGGCCATCAAAACCATTGTCTCCAAACGTGACAACATATCGCGCGGCCCGTTCGCGTGGCCCGTCGCCAGACTGCCATCATGACCCGTGTTCATCGCCTGCAACATGTCCAGCGCCTCACCACCACGAACCTCTCCAACGATGATGCGATCAGGCCGCATACGCAAGGAGTTAATCACCAGATCCTGAATCGTCACCGCCCCGCGACCTTCCACGTTGGCGTTGCGCGATTCCAAAGTCACCACGTGATCCTGGCGCAGCTGCAATTCGGCCGCATTTTCAATCGTCACAATGCGCTCATCATCGGGAATAAAGCCCGAAAGAATGTTCAAAAGCGTGGTCTTACCAGAACCCGTACCACCCGAAATCATAATATTTAGCTTGGCGATCACGCAGGCTTTTAGAAACTCCACGGCCTCAACCGTAATACTGCCAAACTCAATAATATTCTCAACTGTAAATGGAATCTTAGAGAAAATACGAATGGTGAGGGTCGCGCCGTTCAAAGAAATTGGGGGAATAACAGCATTAACACGAGAACCATCAGGTAAACGGGCGTCCACCATCGGCGATCCTTCATCAATACGCCGCCCCAAAGGAGCCACAATACGATCAATGATGCGCAGCAAGTGGTCATTGTCCTCAAACGTTACATTCACCCGCTGGATTTTCCCGCCACGTTCAATATAAACGTTTTTGGGCCCATTCACCATAATTTCGGTCACGCCATCCATGTGCAAAAACTGCTCAAGCGGACCGAAACCGAGGATTTCGGCCACAATAGCTTCAAACAAACGACGCTTTTCATTGCGGGTTAAAACAATACTCTCTTCAGCCAGCATCGACTCAAACATTTCCTGGATGGTCATGCGGACTTCGGCCGTTTGCGTAATATCCATGCCAGGATCCAGCTCTGCAATAAGCCGCTGCTGAATCCGGTTCTTCAAATCCACATAGGCGTCACGTGAACCAACTGCCGGAGAAGTGCGTTTCACCCGAAGCTCTTGCAGCTTTGAAGGTTCTGCCTGGGTTGTTGTCTCTTGATTTCTTTCAATACGTTTTAAGAGTGACACAGTTATCCTCCAGCCTTTTCGCGACGACTAAAAAGCCGGCCAAATAAACCACTCGATTTTTCCGACTCAGCTTTATTGTTGCTCATCGGCGTTTTGCCTTCCATTAATTCCTTTGCAATCTGATCAGCAATTTTAATGATGGCCAGACTAATTGGCTTCTTTTGATGTTCACCCATTACCATGGGCACACCCTGATTTGAAGCATCAGTCACGGTAACTTCATCATCGGGAATTGTGCCATAAATCGGCCGCTTTAACGCCTTGCCCACATCGTGAACAGAAATACCTTTACCCTGCTTACTTTTGGCGCGATTTACAACCAGCCACACCTTTTGGGTTTCATATTCCAAACTTTCAGCCAGATCAAAAAAACGGCTTACATTTTTCAAGCTAGACAAATTCTGCTGAGTAATCAAGACGATCTTGTCAGCAAAGTCCAACATGGCCAGCGTCTTCTCGCTCAGGTAAGATGTTGTGTCCACAATAATGAAGTCAAACGATTCTTTCAATACCCCTAGTAATTGTTTAAGGTTTTCTTCAGTAACCACATCGGCCATTTCTGGACGTGGCGGCGCAAGAAGGACATTGAGATTACTGCGATGCACCTGGGAGATGCTGCTGATCAGTTCCTGATCCAACTCACTGCCCCGATCACTTAAATCGGCAATACTGGTCATTGCCTTCATGTTGAGCATGACAGAAACATCCCCAAACTGCAAGCTGCCATCAACCAAAATTGTCCGTCTGCCTCTACGAGCGAGCGCAACAGCCAGATTAATTGCCGTTGTTGTGCATCCGGCGCCACCTTTGGGACTATAAACAGCAATTACGTTTCCTTCAGGCGGGGCCATTTGCTCAACGGGAGCATGGCTGCTAACCTGACGTGCCTGACGTGCCGGCGCAGAGGTGACCGAGGGGCGTTTATCGTGAACCCGGCGAATAGCGGCAACCAACTCGTCGCCACCAAAGGGTTTAGTTAAGAAGTCACGCGCCCCTGCCATCATGGCCCGGCGTAGATAATTGGGATCGCTCTGCACAGACATAATAATGATCTGAACAGAAGGCACGGACTCAGTGATTTGTTGACTGGCACCTATGCCGTCAATGCCCGGCATATTTATGTCCATCAAAATGATGTCTGGCTGGTGTTCTTTGGCCATTCTTACGGCTTCTTCACCGGTTCCAGCCTGGCCAATTACTTCTATGTCCGATTCAAACTGTAGAAGTTTGCGAACGTTTTCCCGTGTCTCGGGTAAGTCATCTACAATCAGTACGCGAATATTTCCTGCCATTATCTGTCCAAAAGGTGATTTGTCTTACGCTTCTTACACTGTATATTGTTTTACAGAGTCTTATGCGTTTTCTCCAAAGATATTTTTCAAACGAGGGGTTTAGGAGATGTTGTTAGTTATATCTACATAATATTATGCCCCATAAGCGGGGTTTAGACCATCATACTATGATCCATAACATTGTCAATAGGGGAAGCGGGATATAAAACGCAGGAGATGCAAGGGTAAAAACAAAAAAATTGAGCCCTATCAAACGATAGGGCTCCGGCCTCTAAAAAACAAACAACGAATATGTCTTAAAATGAATATTGCCAGTGATTAGGCATCGAGACCATCAACGATACGGCTAAATACGTTACCAATTTGCGGACCGAGCAGGGTCAAAATAGCAATAACGACGACGGCCACGAGGACCAATACCAATGCATATTCTACCAAGCCTTGTCCATCTTCACGGTGTAAGAATAACATGTGTCGAAACCTCCTTTACAGTTTACAAATTCAATCGCAAATTAAGTTACAAATTTACGCTTGTCAGCTTAATATTTTCTGGACGTTCTCACAATAGGAGTGTGGTACTTTGTTTGATTCTTTTTAACTTTTTACTGGCCAGTTACTTAATTAATATAGTAGTCCTAGTACCTTACGCTTTGCATTACTAAGGAAGACAAATTTCAGGGTACCAGTTATATGACCAGGTTGTCAAGCAACGTTAATACGAACCGCCAAAGCCGGCCTCTTCAGTGATCGGGATCAAAAACTCTACTCTTGTACCCTGACCCAGGTTACTTTGGATGTTTAGTTCGCCGCCAAGCATTTCGGTTCTTTCTCTAAGGGTAGCCAGACCAATTGTTTTGTTGCCGCTACTGAGAGCATCTTCTACGTTGAAGCCGCTGCCATTGTCTTCGACAACGGCCGTTACCTGATCTTGGCCCATATCAACCTGAACCTGTATCTGACTGGCCTGCGCATGGTTCATGGCGTTCTGCAACAATTCCTGTACATTGCGGAAAACGGTTACTTCAATGTGGCTTTCCAGCCGACGCTCTACACCGGTAACCGTAACAGGCACCGGAACACCATTTTTTTCCTGGAAAGATTCGGCATAACGGCGCAGCGTCGGAATCACACCTAAATCGTCCAACATCATGGGGCGCAGGTCGAAGATGAAATCTTTCACATTGCTGAAGGTAGCGCCAGCGGAGCTTTTGAGGGCGTTGAGTTCGGTGCGGGCGCGGTCGGGATTGACATCGAAGAAACGTTGGCAAATTTCTGCCTGTAAGATGAAGTTACTGATAGATGAAGCGACGCTGTCGTGCATCTTACGAACCAGACCCTGGCGCACCGCCTCTTCCGTTTGGATGACCCGAATGACATTCGGCTGCTCCATGCTACCGCCGCGGCGCCCGGATTTAGGAAGAAGGGCTGAACCTCCACTTAGTTCGATGATTTTTCTTTGGAATTCAGCCAATCGCTCCAGGTTCCGCTGATCGCTTTGCAGCTTTTCCAGCTGGCCGCGCATGGTAAACAGACGCTGCTGCACATCATTGAGCGCTTCGTAGGCTTCTTTGATATCTTCGCGCGGTAGCGTCTCAAAGTTAGTTTGAAGTTGGCGCGTGTAGCTGGTGACCTGGGAATTACGCTGGGCTAATCGCTCAACCTCTGCCGCACTTTGTTTAATGAGAATGTCAATTTCTTTTAGATCTCTTTGGGTTTGCTCGTAATCCTTGTGCGTTTCTTCCAAAAAAGAATCTAACGAAAAGTCATTGTCCATTCTAGCTGTGCTTACCATGTATTGTTTTTCCTCGGTTTTGGGTTAACGCGAGCCCTCCAGGCGAACCCAACCATGCCGTAACGCATAAACGGCCGCTTGCGTACGGTCGTCCACCCGCAGCTTGCGCAAAATAGCCGTCATGTGGTTTTTAACGGTTTGATGACTGATGCCTAGTTTATACGCAATCTCTTTATTGCTCAAGCCCCGGGTCACATGCTCCAGAATTTCCATTTCACGCGGGGACAGCGGCACAAACAGATCTTCCGAATCGCTAATCAGGGGACCGCTAAAACGGCCGATTCGCTGCTCGACCCAATGCATCAACTCATCATAAGACATGGTCTTTTCTTCGACGTAGTAGTTGCCATCGCGAACTGTATGGATGATATTGATCAGCGCTTCTGGGGTGATGTCTTTGGGGCAGTAGGCCGACGCGCCGGCGCGAATGGCGTGGAAAACCTGCTCGGCATCATCGTAGCCCGTGATCATGATCACTTTCACGTCGGGCAGCTGCGCCTTGATTTTACGAGTTACCTGCAACCCATTGATAGTGGGCAGGTTAATGTCCATCAAAATAACTTCAGGATTGATCTCATAGGCCATTTCGATGGCAACTTCACCATCGGCCGCTTCACCCACAACCTTGATGCGGGAATCGGTTTCCAACACGTCACGCAGACCCTGACGGAAAACGGGATGGTCATCAACAATAAGTAATTCGGTTTGTTCTCTCATAATTTTTACCTCGCTCTGTATTTTTGTCTTGTACATATCTGCCTAAACTTGCCAGGGGCAATCTGCACCAATCGGGACTTCTACCCATTGATTGCGCTGCAGATTTTGGGCTAACTTACATAAATCATGGAACCATGAAAGTTGGATGGATGTTGAGAAATTACAGGAGCAAAATCAGTATAACAGGTTTTAACAAAATGGGTACTAGGACTAGGGTACCCCCAACTCGTAAACTGTCATATTGTTAAGCCCCTGCGCTTTGGTGAGTGTAAAATCGGTCGTAAAGCGCCAAATAGTTGATGGGTGATTAGCGATTTGGGAATAGGGCCATCCCGGTGCGGTCACCAGATACTGCGCCTCACTGTCAAGGATGTATTGCGTCAATGCCGATTCACTCTGGAGCAACGGGATTACTTCAGGCGAAATTAAACCAGCCAAGTCAAGCAACGGCCGTTCCGCAAAGTATCCAATTGCACCAATATCATGTGAAGCAATCAGGGTATCGGGCGGGGTGTTGTTGGCCAACCACCCCGCCACGGTAACCATTTCCCCTTCAACGATGGCGACATCTGTTGCAAAAGCTAAGGCCCCTTGCAACAAGAAAAACAGCATTAAGATGGTAAAGGACAGGCGCGCCACCTGTTGTCCTAGCCACAAGGTACGGTCACTTTCTGACGAACTATATAACAGTACCAGTACCCACCCCGCCAGCCCGTAAATTGCCCAGATCGGCATGACCGGAATGAGGTAACGGCCGTGTTGAAACGTCACCGGTAAGCGCCAGGCATAGAGCAATACATGCCCGCCCGCCCACAGCAGGGGCAGCAAAAAAAGCAGCCGCCGCTGCGCCCAATCGGCCCGAAGGGCGTGCCAGGCGGCCACCAGCAGCCCTGGCAGCAGCAACAAATGGGCGCTGCTGACGCCCCGCCAGCCAGAAGCCGCCCCACCCAAGCTCAGATAAAGCAGCTGCAAAAAACGGCCCTCAAACGGCTGGGCCAGCGCCGCCGCGTATTCCACCTGCTTGGCATAAAGAGTGTTGGGCCAGACGGTGCCGCTGGTGGCGTAGTTGAAGAGGAAGTAGGGGAGGAGGGGCAGTACGGCCGTTCCCAGCAGCACGCCTATTCGCACAAACCGCTTCGCAGTGGGCGCAGGCAGCAGGAAAAATCCCCCGGCAATAAGCAGCAGCAGCAGCAAACCATCCGGGCGGGTGAGGATGAGCAGCCCGGCAAAAAAGCCCAGGCGCACCGCATCGCGATAAGAGAAGGTGTTGGTGGCGGCAATTTCGGCGTACCAGGCGGCTAACTGCAAACCAACAGCGGCAAAAAAGAGCGTTTCCATGCCGCTGGCGGCGGCCCACAACAGCGGCCAGGTAAAAACCAACACCACACCCGCCAGCCAGGCCCGGCTGGCCTGCACCGGCCACAAGATTTGCCACAAGCGCATGCCGCTCCAGCCCAGCCAGAGCAATGAGAGACCGCCGAGTAGATTGGACCACAAGAGGTAAGGCAGGTGCAGCAGGTAGCCCAAAGCCAGCAGCAACGTCCAGAGGGGGGCAGTGGAACCGGCGCTGGGCAGGCCGGGAGTGAATTCGAGACGGCCGTATCGCGCCAAATTCCGTGCGTATGTCTGGTGAATCCAGGCATCATCCAGTGGGAAGCCCAGCCGATCCCGTGCCGCCAGGCCAAGAAAAAGCGCCATGCCAATGATGACGGCCAGCAAAACCCAAATGCGGCGATTTTGTATCATGTGGTTACCTTATCGTGAAGAAAGCTGGTAGAGCTGGTAGCCGTCGCGGACCAACAGCAATTGAAAGCCCGGCGGTGCTGCCTGCTGCGCGTACAGCTCTGCCAGCGGCAGTGGATGGTCCTTATCGAGCAGCAGGTGGGTGACGCCATAGCGCGCCGCTGCTGCTTGCAGCACC
>CAUJGI010000550.1 GCA_963169155.1 Chloroflexota bacterium | reverse complement strand
GTGCGCCGTCCTGGTTTTCTGAATTTTGAAGCGGGTTATGGCTACACCAGGCAGGGCATTCAGAAGGGTCGCGAGTTTGCCATTCGCACCGGCCACCGCACTGGCCTGACCGGGCACATTGCTTATGAGCAGAAACTGTTCAACGCGCACGGCGAGGAGCTGGTGAATCACCCGGCGGTGCGCGGGCAGGAAACGCCGTACATGAAGTCTCGGGAATGTTACGCCATGCTGGCCATTCCTCTGCTGGAAGAGGCAGCTGGCGTGGAGGGTCCGACGCTGCTGGGGCTGCTGCGGCTGGACAACAAGAAGAACCGGCGTGGTGAAATCGGCCCCGATAATTTTTTCACGCAGGAAGATGAGTGGATCGGCCGTTTGTTTGCCGAGACAGTGGTAGTGACCCTGGAAAGCGCCCGACAGGTTGGCGAGATCAACGACCGGAAGCTGCGCTATGCGCGCCTGCTGGAGACCGCCATTGATGGAGTCATCACCAATAACCGCGATGGCAAAATCACCTTCTATAACGATCAGGCAGAGCGGATTCTAGGCTACGAGCGGCGTAAAATTTTAGGTCGCCCGGTACGCACCATTTTTGCTGAGCCGCAGGAGTCGCGCCGCATCACCGAAGAGCTGCTGTTGTCGCCCGATGGCCAGCTGCGTGACTATGAAACGGTGGTGCTGGATGTGCATAACAAGCCCGTGCCTATCCGCCTCTCGGCCACCTGGGAATATGATGCCAACCATGAGAAAACGGGTGTGGTAGGCTATTTCCGCGATATGCGCTCCGTGACGGAGACGCAGCGCCGCTTAAACCTGATTGTCTCAGCCAGCAACATGCTGGCGCAGGCGGACAATTTGTCGGTGGGGCTGCAGGACCTGGCGCAGATGATGGTGCGTCATTGGGGCGCTTCGTTCTGCCGCATCTTTTTGTTGGATGAAGAGCAGCAGATTTTAACCACGCAGGCGGTTTATCCTCTGCAACGGGAGGAGGCGGATTGGCAGTGGGTGGCGCAAGTTGGGCTGCAAACGGCCGTTGCGGACTGGCATCGGCTGGATGAACTGCTCAACGAAAGATCGGCCAGCCTTATTCGCAAAGATGGACGACAGGGGCGGTATATTTTGCAGAAGTGGGCGCAGCGCTTGCAGCTGTCTCAGCCCATTCAGTCGCTGCTCGTAGTGCCTCTGCGCAGCGGTGACCGCGTGGTGGGGTTGATGGACTTGGGTGAACTGCGTGAAGGGGAAGCCGCGGTTGTCCCCCTGGAAAAGCAAAACTTAGCCATCGCCATTGCCAAGCAAACGGCCGTGCTCATCGACCGCCTCAACCTGTACGAAAAAACTCGGCGGCGCAGCCAGCTGTTGGAAAGCCTGGACGAGACCTCACGCAATATTCGCGGCATTAAGGAGCCGCCGGTGTTGCTGCGCGAAGTCATTCGCCTGGCTGCCGAGCTGGTTGACTGTGACAAGGGTGGTTTGTTCCTCAACAGTCCGCAGCTGGGCGAGCTTACCCTGAGCGATGTGCACGGGCTACCCCCTGAGCTGATCGGCAGCATCATGTCACACGCGGAAGGCATGATTGGTCAGGTGGCCCGCCTGGGTGAAAAGCTATATACCAACCAGTACGATCAGTGGCCTAACCAGACCACCCTACTAAAGCCATTTAACTTTGCCACCCTGGTGGCTATTCCGCTGCGCCATGCGGGTGAGGTAGAAGCGGTCCTCTTTGTAGGTGATCAGCAGAATGACCACCGCCTTAACCAGGCAGATATTGAAGTGCTAGAACGCTTTGCGCTGCAGGCGGCTATCGCCCTGCACACTACGCAGATCAACGGGCGGGAGCAGCGGCTGTTTTCGCAGATGAAAATTTTGCACCGCATTGGCAACTATATTCAGGCCTCTACCGAGATGGATAAGATTTTGCACGTGGTGCTGACGGGCGTGACGGCCGGTTACGGTCTGGGGTTCAACCGGGCAGCCATCCTGCTGCTGGACGATATGGGCGAAAATCTGGTTGGCTGCATGGGTATTGGCAACTTTGAAAAGCAAAAATCGCAGCAGGATTGGGAGCGGGATCATCGGGAAGGGTTGTTTGATTTTGGGCGTTACCTGGAGCTGCTGGACCTGGAAGGCATCAAGCTGACGCCAGTGGGCGAGGCGATTATGCAGCTTAAAGTGCCATTGCAAACGGCTGGAACCGATTTGCTGTCGCGTGCCATCGTGCAGCGTAAGAGCCAGCAGGTGTCGCAGTATGAATATGATCGGCTGCCGGCCCGCTTTGTGGAGCTGTTCCAACCGGATTGGCCGCTGGTGATTGTGCCGCTGCTGGCGCGCGATCAGGCTGTTGGCCTGCTGGTGGCCGACAATAAGTTTACCAAAAGCCCCATCAGTCGGGAGGATGAGGAGCGGCTGCTGACCTTTGCCAACACAGCCGCGATGGGTATAGAGAAGAACCGGCTGCTGCAGGAAACGGCCGTTTCCCGCAACCGTCTCCGTTCGTTTTACAGCGCCAGCAATGCCCTGGTGCTCTCCCCCGATCCCGACCTGGTGTGGCACGACATCGTGCAGCAGGCGCAAAAAACCGCCCACGCCAGCGGTGCCCGGTTGGTGCTCATCGACATGGAAACGGGAAATATTACCGATTTTATCGTGTCTGATTCCGATGATGTGGACGTGAAAAGCGCCATTCGCGTCAATGGCCTTTCCATGGCGGTCATGACAACTGGCGAACCACAAATTGTGGAAGATTTTGAACGGGAAAAAGACCGGGCCAACCCCTCCTTTTTCCAGCGCGGGATTCGGGCGGCCGTGGGGCTGCCGGTGTCGGTAAACCGGCTGCGCATTGGTGTGATGTGGGTCTATTACGCGGAGCCGCGCCGCTTTGCTCGTTCGGAAGTCGAGGCGTTGCAGCTGTACGTGAACCAGGCAGCCATTGCTTATGAAAACGCACGCCGTTTGAAAGAACTGGAGCATCTGCGCCAGGCGGCCGAATCGTTGGCGGGGGCGGCATCGTTGCAGGAGGTGCTGGAGCAAATTGTGCTGGGAGCGCGGCAGGTGCTGCAGGCTGATTCGGCCGTTATTTATTCCTACGACAACACGCGCCTGATGTTTGATCTAGAGAACTCAATCCACTCCGGCATTCCGCCCCAGGTGTGGCAAAAGCACATTAAATCGGGGCCGAGCCGCGGCGGTACGGCCCAAACTGTTATGGATCTGACCTGGATTGGCGTGCAAAATGTGGATGAGTTGGAGAAGTACCAATTCATAGGCGCCACTACTCACGGCCTGCTGCGCGAAACGGGCGTTAAAAGTTTTCAAGGCATCGCGCTGTTGGTAGGAGAAGAAAAGCTGGGGGTGCTTTATGTAAACTATAACCAGCTGCACAGTTTTTCCAAGGAAGAGCAAAACATTGCCAAAACGTTTGCCAACCATGCCGCACTGGCGCTGCGCAATGCGCGGCTGTTGAGCCGCCTGGGCAAGGCGCGCCAGGTTTCCAGCATTGTGGCCAACGTGACGACGCTGGCCAAACTGGAAGATACGCTGCGTTCCGTAGTGTTGGGCACACACGAGGCCTTGGGCTGCGATGCCGTGACCTTACACGTGTATGATCAGGAAAAAAATAGAGTGGTTTTGCCCCCCATGATGTACGGAATACGGGATGAACGGCCGTTCCACGAACCACCGTCCGACGAGTCGCCCATCATGTTTATGCTGAACCACGCGCAAAAGATGCAGATTGCCGACAATGCTGCCGAGGATCAGCTGTTTTCCAACGGCCGTTTCATGGAAGGAGAGGATGTGGCGTCGTACGTCGCGGTGCGCCTGAACGTGGGTATTGCCAACGTGGGCGTAATGTTCATCTCCCATCGGCAAATGCGCCACTTCACCGAAGAAGAGCTGGAGCACATTGAGCTGTTTGCCAACCAGGCCGCGGTGGCCATTTTTAATGCTCAGCTGTTTGAGCGGCGCAACCGGCGCACCAACATGCTCAACTCTATTTATGCCGCCGGGCAGGCAGTTAACTCGACGCTCAAGCGTGACGAGGTGCTGAATCATATTGTGGAGCAAGCCTGGCGGCTGGTGGGCTTGCCTGAACGGCAAATAACCTACGCCAGTATCTGGCTGCGCCATGGGGCCGACCAGGCGAAGCTGGTGGCGGCATACCCACCAGAGGAGCTCAAACGGACCCGCCGGGCCGTGGGTGGTAACACCGTTTCCCGGACGCCGCGTAAAAACGGCCGTTCTGGCATCATGTGGCGCGTGTTTGACTCCGGTAGTTCCGCACTGGTGCAGAATGTCAATGAAGACCCCGACTACCTGGCGTCACACGATGAAACCCGGTCAGAACTGGTCGTGCCGATCCTCCTGGAGGATGAGGTTGAGGGTGTCATCAATGTAGAGCACTCCGAGTACGACGCGTTTGACGAGGAAAACACCCTGGCCCTGGAAGCGCTGGCGGCGCAAGCGGCCATTGCTTTGCAAAATGCCCGTCTTTACCAAAAGGTTGTGCGCCATGCAGAACTGCTGGATGCGGCGGCGATGGTGGCCAGCTATGCCAACAGTTTGCTCGATGAAAGGCAGCTGCTGGATGACATCGTGCACATTATTTCCGAGCGGATTCATGCCTACCACGTGGCGGTTTTTCTGCTGGATGATGCGCGGGAGTTTGCCTGCATGCGTTCAGCGTCTTCGCCCAACGGCCGTAAGCTCGTCGAAAATGGCTTTAAGCTGGCGGTCAATTCCCAGAGCATCGTGGGAACGGCCGTGCGGCGCGGCGAATATATCCTGGTTGCCGACGTACGTCAGGACCAGCGCTTCTGGCCCAACCCCGAACTGCCCACAACGCTGGCTGAACTGGCCTTCCCGCTCCGGGTACAGGGCCGTGTGATTGGTGTGCTGGATGTGCAAAGCGATGAGGTGCTGACTTTGGCCGACGAGGACGTGCAGGCTTTGCAAACGATGGCCAACCAGCTGGCTAACGCTCTGCAAAATGCCCGGCTGTACGCCCGGGAACAGGCGCAAACGGCGGCGCTGCGGGTGCTCTACGAGGCAGGTCAGGCCGTGATTAGTTCGTTGGACATTGGCAGTACCCTGGCGACCATTGTGCAAAAAGCGTGGGAGTTGACGGAGGCAAACGGCCGTAAAGCCCGCTTCAGCTGCATCCTCCGGCAGAATGGCAACAAGCTGGATTTTGTCGCCGCCTATCCACCTGAGGCACTGCTCGCCTTGCAAGATACCGTGCGCAGCATTCCGCTGGAAACCGAACAAGCGGAGCCAGGCGGCATTACTGGCCGGGCCTTCAGAACCGGGCTGCCCCAGCTGGTCGCCGATGTCCTGGCCGACCCAGATTACATCATTTACGATCACCAAACGCGCTCGGAGCTGGTGGTGCCTATTCGGTTAGATAACAATATTCTCGGTGTGCTGAACATTGAACACCCAGAAGTAGACGCTTTCAGCCTGCAAGACCAATCGACTCTGGTTTCCCTGGCCGCTCAAGCGGCGATCGCCATCAAAAATGCCGAGGCGTACCAGGAGGCCCGCATTTTGCAGCGCATGGGCGTGGCCCTGGCCAGCACGCTGAATCTGGATGAGATGCTGCAAATCATCCTCGACTCAGCCATGGAGCTGACCCATACTACCAGCGGCAGCATATTGTTCTGGCAGGAGGATGAGGAGCGGTATTTTCCGGCCTATACCTCAACCAACCTGGGTGAAAAGCCCCATCTGTACGATACCTCAGCCCGTGTCGAAGGTGGTTTCACCCGCTATGTCATTGAGCAGCGCAAGGCGTTTATCATCTACGATGCCCAGGTTGAGGAAAATATTAATCCAATGATTCTGCGTAAAAAGCGGCGGTCACTCATTGGGGTCCCAGTTCAGGCAGAGGGCAAGGTGATTGCCGTGCTACATGTGTACAGCCAGGAGCCGCGCCGCTTTTTTGATCACCAGGTAACGCTGCTAGAAACGTTGGCCAATCAGGCAGGCATGGCCATTGCCAAAGCAAAGCAGCATGAGGAGCTCAAGCGGACAAAGGGGTTGGTGGGGGCACGCACGGCGCTGGCCTGGATGGGTATGGCCAGCAACGCCTGGCGGCACAGCATTGAAGGGGACGCGGTGAATATTCGCAACCTGGTGGCGGGTATTATGCCTCAGGTGACAGAACTGGTGGAAGAAGGGGTGCTGCCGCGCCGGGTCACTGAGGAGTTGGGAGATATTGCCATGTTGGCGGCGAAGATCTTCAGCCACCCCATCACGCCGCCGCTGCGTTCGGAGCAGGGAGCAGCGGCGGTGGCCGTGAACGAGCTGATTCAGGAGCGGGTGGCTCAGCTTTGGGAGGATGATAAATACGCTTGTTTTGCCACGCCTACCCTGGTATTGGCACCCAGCGAGCAGATGACGGTGTGGGTGAGCGCGGAGTGGCTGCGGCTGGCGCTGGACCTGGTGATTGACAATGGCCTGGAGGCAATGGCGGGACGGCCGTTGCAGCAGTTGGGGATTGAAACGGCCGTTACCCACAACACCCTGGAAATCATCGTGCAGGATACAGGCAAAGGCATCGCGCCGGAGGTGCTGCCCCTGTTATTCCACTACACCGAAATTCGCGAACCGCGAGAAGGTAATTTAGGTCGCGGGCTGTTGATGGTGCAGGCAATTTTACAAACGTATGGTGGTGACGTATACGTGAAAAAATCAACGCCAGAGGGGACGCAAATGGTCCTTGCCCTGCCCATCTATTACCAACACGTCATCGAGAGCGAAAAAATCAATGATTTCGCAGATTGAAAAGAACTTATCTGCGAAATCTGTTGATGAAAATCTTGTTTGGTTCTGGCTTGTCCAGGTTAGGGATTACGAGGAGAAGGAAGGAGTGATTTTACCAATGCTAAATACCAAACCCTCACTTGGTAAATATCACGGCCGGATCGGAGTTGGCATCGTTGATTTATCTACCGTTTTTATCAATACAGGGGTCAAAATCGTGGACAGCAAATCGATTGGTGTTTTAAGCAACAACGACCAGTCGCCCTGGCTGAAGCGCCTGGCTGAGGTCCTGGGTTCGTTGGGCACAGTAACCATTTTTTCGGAGGGTGCAGTTTCTGAGGATGTGGGTAGACGGTTTGATCTGCTGGTGGTGGATACCAGTGGGCTGCAGATGGAGTTGGCGGAACGGGTGGGGTGGTTACACGGCCGTTTCCCCACCGTGCCCATCGTGGTTCTCACCAGCTCGCCTACCTGGCGTCGGGCCAGGGCCGTACTGCAAGCTGGTGCCTCAGACTACATGCGCCGCTCCATGGAAGACGACATGCTGCTGGAGCGCTGCCGTTCGCTCATCGCCTGGCCGCCCTGAAAAGCCTATCTGGCCACGAGTCGGGTCAAGCTCTCCGGCAGATGCGATCGGTCGCAAAATACAGAAGGACGCGTATTGTCATAGACCTGAGGAGGTATTGCCGTGAGTAAAATTGCAGATTTCCAAATTTTATTGGCTGACGACGATCAAATCTTTGTTCGCACTTGCCGCAACAGTCTGGAAGATGCGGGCTTCCGGGTATTGACCGTTTTTAATCCGGAAGATGCGTTGCACTTGCTAAAAACCGAACGCATTCACCTGGCTATCCTCGATTTGCGCATGGAGCGCGATCACGACGAGAAAGACAAAAGTGGCCTGATGGTGGCCAAACAGACGTCACGCCTCATTCCTAAAATTATCCTGACCAAGTTTCCCACCTACCAGGATGTGGTGGAAGGGTTGAAGCAAGATTTGCAGGGTTATCAGGCGGCCGTAGATTTTTTGGACAAACGAGACACCGAACCGACCAAACTGGTGGAGATTGTCCAGGCCAGCCTGGAGCAGCACGTCAAAATCAATTGGGACCTGGAAATCCAATGGCAGCCGTACAATCATTTTTTGCAGCTGGTTAACTGTCTGTCGCCGGACCTGCCCGATTCGCTCACCAGCCGCGCAGCAGAATTTGAGGATTTGTTCCGCAAGCTGTTTCGCGACTTTGCCCAGATCACCATTTGGCCGCGCATTACTCAGCAAGACGGCCGTCTGATGCTGCCCGTCTTTGCCTTCGATGCGGCTGGAACCGAAACGCGCTACATCGTTTCCTGTGGCTGCCAGACGGCCGTACTTGCCGAAAACCAGCGTTACCAAAAACGCGTGCCGGACCGGCTGAGCATCAAAAATCTGGGTCGCCTGAATACGGCCATGACCACCAACTACGGTGCGACAGCCTACACTTTTTTGGGGGTAGACCTGGAAGCCACGGCCACTATTCGCCAGCTGTTCCGCAAGCGGGCGGTGGATGAACTGCTGCAGGGCATCGATCATTTGTACCAGGTAAACCTGGGTGGTTGGTACGAAACGGGCCGCGAACAAAACAAACAGGCCGATCTGCACGCCTTTTACCATCAGTGGCTGCGTCTCGATGAGTTGATTCCCTCGCTGACGCAGCTGCAGCGGCTGCTGCCCGCCCTGGCCGACAGCGCCCTGCGGGCCAATGTGGTCGAGCTGGACGTGAACTCGCGGCAAGTGTCATTTCAGCTGCCGAACGACGAAAACACGTACCGCTTTCCCAACCCGGTGACGCTGATGGCCCAAAATCGGCTGCCGCAAACGCGGCGGGCGCACTGGGGCATCACCCACGGCCGTATCACCGGGGATACGGTGCTGGTGGATCGCAAAAACCACGCCTGGCTGCTCGATTTTGCCCAGGTCGGCCGGGCACCGCTGCTGATTGACTTTGTTTCGCTGGAAACGGCCGTTAAGTTCGACATTTTCGACGATCACCGTTTTAGTCAGCGGCTGGCAATGGAAATTAAGCTCAGCCAGGCAGCCAATCTCCATGATGACATTGATCTGGACACGCTGGATTCTGAAGCGATCAATGCCGTCTGGCTTATTGAGCGAGTGCGGCAAAATGCAGCCAAATTGGCCGGGTGCGACCTGGCCGCCTACCAGCAGGCACTGTTTTTCTGCGCCATGGCCCGGATTGCCACGTTTAACCCGGACACGTTCTACACGCCGCGCACGCTGGCGGCTTACGTGCATGCCCTGTTGAGCGCCGCCATGCTGGCCGAATTATGGCAAAACAATCAGGTAGATACCGTGCCGGAGCAGGCGAGCCGCGGCATCTGGTTAGACCATCGCAACAAAAACGTTTGGGTAGAAGACAAACCAATCGAGTTGACCAGCCAGGAGTTTAAGATGGTGCGGTATCTCTACCAAAATCCGGGGCAGCTGTGCACATACGACGACATTTTGCAGGACGGCCTGAATGAGCCAGCCGATCCGGGTCTGGAAGAATTGAACCGGCTGCATACGGCCGTTAGCCGCTTGCGTCGCAAAATTGAGCCGGACCCCAAGCTGCCACGCTACCTTTTTACGGTACACGGGCGCGGCTATCGGCTCTTTTTAACGCCGCAGTTCAGCTAAATTGGTCCAAGCTTAAGAACGAGAATTTTGGGCGACAGCAGGAGGAAGACACAGTTTTTTGGTAAAAGGAGTACGCCATGATTCAGGTAACCTTTGCTTTTTTGGTCATCTTGTTTTTGATTGCCGTCATCATCGGCTTGATTGTGGGTGTTTCTTTGGCACGCCCCACCATTCGTTAGCAGGGCCGATTGAAAAGCCACAGAGAGAGCTGAGAAGTTGAGCCAGACCAACACTCTCCTGCTCCTCTGTGGCAAACAAGCTACTCTAAATCTTTCAGCGTGACCGGGTCTTGCTGCGGGGTGCAAATGCCGCACCAAACGGCACCAGCCACCACAAACGCCTTGTAAACGCCCGTGGTCGTCCGGTAGGAATGAATAATGTACGGCTTTTCCTGAGCGTGGGTTTTGCAGACAGCGCGTCCGCAAAATTTACAGGTGGCGTGGGCCGGTCGTTCACAATGCCAGCATTCCATAAATGCTTCGCTCCCTCACGTTATTCGGTGAACTCTAAATCTTTGTTGGCAAACAGATCAACGGCCAACAGAAATAAAACGGTGGCGTACAGCAGCAAAATGGCAGGCGCCAACGCCTGGTTTGCCGTGAAGTAGCCATTGGTGATGGCTTCGGCCATTGCCTGGAAGGGCCAAAAAACGAAGCCAAACAACCGGCTGACCACGTTGCCATCGGTCAGATTGAGGGTGGTGGCGTAACTTTCCAGCCGCGTGCTGATGCCAATCCAGCCCTGATTGAGGGCATACCGGCTGAGGCTGGTAGACAAACTAGCCAGGCTGTCGTTTTGCAATCCCTGACCAAACAACAAGATGGCTAACACCCCAAATACGTAAATGCGCGACCAGCCAATGGTGATGAAATCCGATGCGTGCAGGGCCAAAACGGCCGCTACCAACATCGGCGCCAGCCAGAGCGGGGGCAGCTCTAGAATGTGTCCCAGGGTGAGATCCGGCCCGTTGACCAGGGCCAGTAGGGCCAGCACCAGCTGATAAAACAGGGTCAGGAGCAGGCTGCTGGCAAGAACGGCCGTTACCATCTCCACCCGGCTCTGCAAACGCACCATGATGGGGTAATGTTCGGCCGTATTGGCCCGGGCCGCCATGCTGAGGGCCACCAAAAACGCCATCGCTGCGCCAAAGCCACCAATAATGAGCTGGTAATATGCCTCGTCTGGCGTTTGCTGCTGCGGATTGAAAACCAGGAACCAGAAGGCAAGCGTCAGCAGCAGGTACAGCACGCCGCTGAGCGAAAAGAGCATCGATTTACTGAAGTAGCGCGTTAAAACAGAAATACGTTGGATCATCGGACTGCCTTCGCGTAAATTTCGGCCAGGGTGACGTGTTTTTGCTCCACGTGCAGCACATCGTACTGGGATTGCAGCAGCAGGGCCAGGATCTCACGGCGCAGCTGCATCGCCTCGCCGCGCAGCTGAATGTGGCTGCCCTGCACCTGAATTTCCGGGTGCTGCGCTCGCACGATGTCGGCAATCTCGCTCAAATCCCGGTCCGCCTGGATGAGCGTGTGCGGGCTGATGGTGAGCGCTTCAACCATGCTGTTTTGGTAATGGAGTTTGCCGTTGTTGAGAATGACGAGTTGGGTGCAAACGGCCGTAATCTCATCCAACTGGTGTGAGCTAATCACAACCGTTTTGCCCGCCTCATGCAGCTTTTTGATCAAGTTCTGCATCTCCACCTGGCCGTTGGGATCCAACCCGTTGGATGGCTCGTCGAGCAGCAGCAGGGTCGGGTTGCCCATGAGCGCCTGCGCCAGCCCCAGCCGCTGCCGCATCCCTTTGGAACAGTCGCCAATGCGCTTGTCGGCGTGGCTCACCAGGTCTACCTGCACCAGCGCATTAAATACCGCCCTTTCTCGATCTTCAGCCTGGGCACCGCTCAGGCTGGCCATCATGGCCAGGTACTCGCTAATGCGCAGCCGATTGGGAAAGAGCAGCCGGTCTGGTTTGTAGCCAATGGTGGGCCAACGGCCGTTCATCGGCCGAATTTGTCCATTGTCGGGGTGCAGCAGCCCGGCAATGAGCTTAAACAAGGTTGTTTTTCCGGCGCCGTTTGGCCCCAGCAGACCCACCACTTCTCCTTTCTGAATGTTCAGCGTGATGTTGTCTAGTGCCCGGATGGAGAAGAATTGTTTGTTGACGTTGCGAATCTCAATCACAAGAAAAATCCTACATGAACGGAAGATAGACCAGAATCAGCGACAGGTCATCGGTGTTGTCCTGGGCGGCCTGCATGATGGCCGGGGCAATTTCTTCGGGGGAAACGGCCGTTTG
>CAUJGI010000549.1 GCA_963169155.1 Chloroflexota bacterium | reverse complement strand
CAGCTTGCCGTGGGTAGGATCGGTGATGTGGCTGAGGTTGCGCGCTTCATCGTCCAGCAAGATGGCCTTGATGACCGCCTTCATGTCGCCGCGCACGCCGGAGCCGTTGTTGTTGAAAACGGCCGTTACCCGCCCCACATATCCCGCCGACGGATTTGACTTCACCAACCGCTGGATGAGCTGCTTGCCAATAAACGGACCGACGTTGGCATGGTTAAACAGGTGATCGAGGGCATCGTTCACGTCTGCCAGGCCGGTTTGGCCGCCGGGCACCACGTACCCGTTGAGCAGCGTTTTGGCGCCAGGTTCGTGTTCGGAATCCCACATTTTTAGGGGGCGTACGGCCGTATACGAATTTAACCAGCCGCTGTTAAAATCCGGCGTCCACCAGACGTGCGGATCGCCGTCAAAGTCGAACTGCAAACCCGTGAAAATCTTGGCAAACCCGGTGATGTGGCTGTTGTCGTAAGTGGGAATTGGCTCGTTGTTGCCGTCCAAAATGAACGATCCGTCGTCGTTGAGCAAAAAGAGGCCAATGGTAAACAGCTGCATGATTTCGCGCGCGAAATTCTCATCGGGGAAGCGGTTTTCCGCCACGTTGGTCTTGCGGTTGCCCGCATGGCTCAAGAAGCTGCCCATCAACGGGTGCAGCGTCACGTCTTGCAGCAAATCGCGAAAGTTGCCAAAGGCGTTGCGCAGCAGCATGTCGTACCAGTCGGCCGCGCCGTTGGCCACGCCATAAATCGCATCTGTCTCCGTAGAAATGACAAAGATTTCGCTCAGCGCCAGGGCCACACGCTGCCGCAGCAGGTCATCGCCGTAGAGTGTGGTTTGCCACAGGGCATAGCGGAACAGCTCACGCCACGGACTTTCCTCGCCGATGTCGGCCTCGTCGTACAGCTCGGCGTACAAATAGTCGAGAAGTTGGCTCTGGGGAATGGTGAACTGGTCATCAATCCACGCCTCGATGCCCATGGACGCTACCTGCTGAATCAGAGCCAGGTCGGCTCCCAGCGTGGCCTGGCCCAAAAAGCGCGAGGCTTCTTGTTCGGCCGTGAGGCTGCTGTTGCGCGTGGCGATGCCGCCGCCCTGGGGGGCCAGCTCTGGCGGGTTGAGGAGTTGACGGAAAAAGTCCCGTCGGTTCGTTGAACCCATGCTATCTGCTCCTTTTGCTTATTCAGCAACGATTTTTGGGCAGCAAAGTTGTGCTCCAGCCCTACGCAAAACTGCACGAACTACGAAGGATTCAATTATTCAGATTAATTTGGCTTGGGGCAGAGAAGACCTTCTTCACGGGTTTCTGCCGAGATAAATGGCTGGTGCGCCAGCTTTTGCTGCCTCTGTTTTTCTTTTGACGCCATGTTGATACTGCTGGCACATGGCACACATTTTGGGAAACTGTCTTCAAGTGTAAGCAGCGTACCGGGTTCCGGCAAAATTTTCAGCCGGACTTAAGTACCAGAACAGCTGAATGTTTGCTTAGTCAAAGACAATGCAGAGGCTGTCAAAGGGGAGGCTGGTGCCCACCATTTCTTCCCCGGCGGCCACAATTTTGTAGGCATAGGGCTGGCCAATGAGGGGGTTAGGCAGCACGGCCGTACACAGAAAACGCCCATCCTCAACCTCACATTCCGCAGCCTGCCACGCCCCTTCGGCAAAAGCAAACACGCTCACCTCGTCTACGGGCGTACCGCCGGGCAGACTGGCTTCAAAGGTGACAGGGTAAGGTTGGGGAACGGCCGTACATTCCGGGGCGCTCAAATCGGTCATGAGCAGATTGTTTACCTGCGACACGCCGAGTTCAGGGAACGGCTCGCCGCTGGTAACATCCGGCTCCGGCTGGGCCGTAAGGGTGCGGAAATCGGCCAGCGGACAGCCCACCTCATCGGCCGTCACCGCCAGCTCAAGGTGCACGCTGTCCGCGCCAGACAGGCTCAGCGTGCGCTCGATGTTGGCGTAGCGCAGCGTCACGTCGCTGGGGCGCAGCGGGTAGGTGATGAGGCCCTCCTCTACGGTCATTGGCCCCACCCCAGCCAGCCCGGTGACATCGATCGTGTAGCTGCCTGAACGAGACAGCGCCAGCTGGAACTGCTGGCAGGCACCGCCCGGCGCACAGGTGAGTTCTTGACGACCGTCGGGGGTAACGGCCGTTACGGCCACCGCCCCACTCTCGGCCGCCACGGCAATCTGCAGGAACGTTGGCTCGGTGGCCGGGCACACAATGGGGGACATGGCCACCGCCACCGTTTGGGTGGTCACCCGGCAGCTGCCGTCGGTGGCTTCTTCGGCCACCACCACAATCTCTTCCGGGGCATAGCCCGATTTTTCCAGGCGAAACTGGTAGGTCCCCGGCCCTTCCTGTAACACAGCCTGCTCGTTTACGCTCTCCGGCAGAGCCTGCCAGGAACCATCGTCCAGCCGGTATTCCACACGGACCAGCCGTTGGGGTTCTCCGTTTTCATCGAGGATGTTGAGGGTATCGGCCGTTTGCCCGCCAAAGTCACATTCGGCCACCGGGGGGCTGGTTTGCCCACCACACGCCGCCGCCAATCCCACCAGACCAACCATCACCAGCCAAATCCACCAATT
>CAUJGI010000548.1 GCA_963169155.1 Chloroflexota bacterium | reverse complement strand
ATCAATAGTCTCTGTGCCAACGGCGGCGGTGCCATATCGGCGCTCAACTACGGCGCGGCGCGCACGGGCATCAACGACAGTCTGAACCGGTTGATTCCAGCGATTGAGGCGGCGAACGCCAAGATTGGGGGATAAAAATGGAGGAGATTTGAGATTGGAGATTTTTTAATCTCCAATCTCAAATCTTTATCTCTCGGTGAGGAGGCGATCTACGGCCGTTGCCAGCTGTGCCAGGTTGCGTACCACACTGACCGAATCACACACCGGGTAATATTCCAGCATGTCGCTGTCGCCCGTGCCCCACTGGCGCTGGGGCTCCGGGTTGAACCAGACCAGCCGCTTGGCCCGCCGCTGCAAATCCTTCATCAAATCAATACGCGGCGAGTTGTGGTTGTTGCGCCCATCGCCCAAAATGACGACGGTGGTACGGCCGTCTACCGCATCCATGAACTTTTTGCTAAATGTATTCAGACTGTTGCCCAAATCGGTGGCGTAGGATCCGGGGGGGATGTCGTACAGCACTTGGGTCACGGCGTCGGCGGCGCGTCGGCCAGAGAGCGTCACGCTGATTTCTTGCATGTCGGAGTTAAAGGCAAAGCTGCGGGCGCGGGCCACCTGGTCTTGCAGTTCGTAGGTCAGCCGCAGCATAAATTCGGCCACGGCGCGCATGGAAGTGGAGACGTCGCAGATGAGCACCAGGCTGGGCTTGAGCTTTTTCTTCTTGAACTTAAGCTCGATGGGCACACCGCCATTTCGTAGATTGGCGCGGATGGTGCTTTTAGGGTCGAACTTACCTTTGTTACCGCGCTTGCGCCGCAGCGCCGCCCGGCTGCGCATTTGCATCACCAGGCGCTGCACCTCTTTGCGCAGCTGGTTGGCGTCCTCTTCGGTGAGGGATTGCAGCGGCTTGTGCATCAGGTCAGAGCCGTGCAGGTCTTCGGGGCGGTTGGCGCGCTGCTCGGCGATTTGCTGGCCGACGCGCTGGGCCACCTGTTCTGCCAGGGCTTCGCGGTTGGCTTCCACCACGCCCATCAACTTTTCGATCGCTTCCTGGCTCATGCCCATCTCTTGCAGCTTCTCGTAGAGCTGCTGCATTTGTTCTTCCAGCTGGGCAAAACCCATCTGCTGCAGCATGCGCCGGGTGACCCAGCGCCCTTCTTGCGGGCTGTTGGCCCACTCCACCCCGGCGCGGCGGGCCATTTCTTCCAGCTCTTCTTTGGAGGGGCCTTCGCCGCTGGAGAGCCAGTCGAGCAGCTGCTGCATACGGCCGCTTAAAGCACTCAGGGCCATCTGCATCATTTCCTGTTCTTCAGGCGACATGTCGTCCATGGCGCTTTGCAGGGGCGGGCCGCCGCTGCCAAAGTAGAGGGGAAACAGCTCCTCAAACGCGGCAAAATCGTCGTGTTCTTTGACGAGGGTGGCGCGCAGCGAGGAGCGGAACACCTCTTTGTTGGTGATGCCCAGCGACTCCACGGCGTGCATGGCATCGACCGACTCCGCCAGCGAAACACGCACCCCGGCAGCACGTAAACCTCGAATGAATTCTACAACTCGGTTATCCATTGCTTTCTCCGAAAGCGGTAATCCGTAATCGGTATTGCACTTCAAGAAATAAAACAGGTAACAAACTTGTCATTCCGAACGGAGTCTTCGAAGTGAGGAATCTTTCGTTTTGCCAAGTAGAAAGATTTCTCGGAGGACCTCGAAATGACACCTTTCCCAACTAATTTTTTAAAGACTAAAACCGTTTACCGTTCACCGATTACCGACCACCGTTTACCGATTATAACGGCCGTGTCGTCCACCATCATCGCCGCCGCCCATCATACGCCGCGCTTTTTGCACGTCGGTTTCATATTTCAGCAGGACGGTGAGGGTGTTGGTGAGCGTCTTTTCGTCGATCGAGCTGGCGTTGAGTGCGACCAGGGCCCGTGCCCAATCCAGCGTTTCGCTGATGCTGGGCATTTTGCGCAGGTCCATGTTGCGCAGCTGATGCACCACGGCCACCGCCTGCTGCGCCAGGGCCGGTTTAAGATCGGGCACCTTGAGGCGCACAATTTCCAGCTCGGCATCTTGCGAGGGGTAGTCTATGTGCAGGTAAAGGCAGCGCCGCTTGAGCGCTTCGCTGAGTTCGCGGGTGTTGTTGCTGGTGAGCAGCACCATTGGCTGATGTTTGGCGTGAATGGTGCCCAATTCCGGCACGCTCACCTGGAAATCGCTGAGCACTTCCAGCAGGAACGCTTCAAATTCCACGTCGGCGCGGTCAATTTCGTCGATGAGCAGGACGACGGGTTCGTCGGAGGTCAGGGCGGTGAGGAGGGGACGGGGAAGCAGGAAGTTTTCAGAGAAAAAGACATCTTCTTCTTGGGCCAGGCGGCTGGCGGCTTCGGCCAGGGAGTTGACGTCGCCCAGGACGTTGCGCAGGGTGTCGCGCAGCAGCTGGGTGTACAACATTTGCTTGGCATATTCCCACTCGTAGAGGGCTTTGCTTTCGTCCAGCCCTTCGTAGCACTGGAGGCGAATGAGCGGCATGCCGGTGGACAGCGCCCACGCTTTGGCCAGTTCCGTCTTGCCCACCCCGGCCGGTCCCTCCGCCAAAATCGGCTTGCACAGGGAGTGGGCCAGGTAAACCACAGTGCCTATTTCTTCAGATGCGATGTACTGCTGTTGACCAAGCTTTCCACGTACATCGGCAATATCTTTGAACATGCGCTTTCTCCATTTTTAAATAGCAAACACGGCCGTTTCTGCCGGTAAACGGTAATCGGTTATCCATAAGCAGTAAACCGGCCACCGTTCACGGATTACCGTTTACTGACTACGAGATTCATTGTAAGACGGTTCGGGAAAATCGTAAAGATTGTTCTAGGGAAGGACTCATGTTGGCGGGATGGTGTAGGTGAGGCTGTAGCTGCTGCTTTGGTGAACAAAACCGAGCGATTGGTAAAGTCGAATAGCCGTCTCATTGTTGGCCCAGACGCCTAAAGAAACGGTCTGGATGCCCTGGTTTTGCAGCTGTTGGAGGATGGCGGTGAGGAGGAAACGGCCGTAACCCATGCCCTGCTTTTCCAGCACAATGCCCACTGGCTCCAGCTGCGCCGTGCCTGGTTCGGCAAAGTGCAGCCAGGCAAAACCCACCGTGTCTGGGCCAACTTTCAAGGTCACCAGCTCGTCGCCCGGTTCCCAGGTAGCGGCGATTTCGGCGGCGGTGTAGGGCTGGCACCACGGCCGACCGGTAAAGCAGCGTTTGTAGAGTGAGGGCAGGCTGCGCCCGGTCACGGCCTGGCCCCAGCTTTTCAACGTGCCGGGCAGATTTGAGGGTATTGAGGAAGGGGGAAACGAAGCGGTGGGCAAATCATCTAGCTGCATGGTCCACTCTTCGTGCTCCAGGGTGAAGTGGTGGTGCTGCAAGAAGCAAGCAGCCGGTGTATCCAGGCCAGACACGGTGTGGGTGATTTGCGGCACAGATTGCCCTGAGCCTGCCGCAGCGGCCGTTCTCGCCAGCTCGGCGCGCAGGGTGCGCCACAGAAAGCTGCCCGCCCCTTGGCGGCGGAACTCAGGCGTGATGCCGCCGGTGAGTTCAAACAGGTGGGGCAGGCCGGGCAAGGGCAGCAGGGCGGCATAGCCGATGGGTTGGGCGCGGTGGGTGAGGGTCCAGAAACGGCCGTCGTTCTGGTCCATAAACCAGTTGATCTGCGAGGCGTCAATGGGGGTCGTCGACGTGGCGGCGATGGCCGCCAGAGGCGCGGCGTCGGCTAATTCAGGCGGGCGGACAAACCAGGGGGAACTGCTCATACCCAATTATACAAACTTCTTGACCCATCTGCTGCTGAATGATAGAATTTTGCCCGTTGCCCTCATCGTCTAGGGGACCAGGACGTAGCCCTTTCAAGGCTAAGACCGGAGTTCGAATCTCCGTGAGGGCACAAGAGCCTTACCAATGTGGTAAGGCTTTTTTTATCCCCATGCACCCCATTGTCCCAAGCATCCACGAGTGGACGCACCACCACGCACGAAGGAATGTATGTAGCCCGATTTGGTAAATCGGGCGGCGATTTACCAAATCGCCCTACATTTTTAAGAGAGACTTCAAGCGTCGGCGCACCACCACAAATGAAAGGGACACAGATGAACACAGATTTTTATCTGCGTTCATCAGCGTGAATCCGCGTCCTGTTTTCAAGGGAGATGACCATGACACAACCGCAAATTCCTGAGCAGATGACGGCCGTTCTCTTAGAATCCTACAGCGGTGCGGCGGGGCTGCGCCTGGCGCAGCGCCCCGTGCCCCAGCCGGGGCCAGACGAAGTGCTGGTAAAGGTGGCTGCCTCGCCCATCAACCCATCTGACCTGACGTTTTTGCTGGGGCGTTACGGCTTTACCAACCCGACCCCGGTGGTGCCTGGCTTTGAATGCTCTGGCACGGTGGTGGCCGTGGGGCGGGCCACCGGGCTGCTGGGGCGTTTTTTGCTAGGGCGGCGGGTGGCCTGCGTGACCCAGCAACAGGGGGATGGTTTGTGGGCGGAGTATGTGGCCACCTCGGTCAACTTTGCCCTGCCGCTGGCTGGCGCGGTG
>CAUJGI010000547.1 GCA_963169155.1 Chloroflexota bacterium | reverse complement strand
AGGCCCTCGATAGCGGCCGTTATTTCCATGCGATTATTGGTGGTTTGTGGGGAAGAGCCGCTGAGCTGTTCGGTGCCGCTGCCCTCTTCCAAAACAGCACCCCAGCCGCCCGGCCCCGGATTTCCCTTGCAGGAAGCACGCAGGTAAAGGCGGGCCACATTCTGGTCAATCGCTTCACCGGGCGTAATTTCCAGCCGGGCTTGCCGGGCCAGTTCGTCCACCCGCTCGTTGTAGATGTCGCCGGAATGCCCTTTGACCCAATGCCACTCAATCTGGTGCGTTTTGACCAGCGGCCATAGTTCCTGCCACAAATCTACATTGGGAATCTCTTTGCCTTTCCGCTGCCAGCCTTTGGCTGCCCAGTCGTCGATCCACTCGGTGATGCCTTTGCGCAGGTATTCAGAATCGGTGTAGAAGGTGATGTCACACGGCCGTTTTAAAGCCTGCAAGGCGCGAATAGCGGCGGTCAGCTCCATCCGGTTGTTGGTTGCTTCCGGATCGTTGCCTTTGAGCACCTTTTCGTGCTGGCCAAAACGCAAAATGGCGGCCCAGCCGCCAATACCGGGATTCGGGTCCGCGCCGCCATCGCTGTAGATGATTACATTCATAAGGGGGGAGTGAGTAGTGGCTGGTGGGTAGCGGCTGGTTTTTACAAACTACCAGCCACCAGCCACCAACAACTTTTTAGTGTACGGCCGTTTTGCCCAACGCGGCCAGCATTTTATCAACTTCGGTGAACTTCACCCGGGGGCGGCCTTGTTCCGCGCCAGCGGCCGTTTCCAGTTCGTCCAGGCGCAGCCAATCTTCGTAGGAAACATAGGTCGGTTTCTTTTGCTGCACCAGCTGCGTGGCAGCCTCCAGTTCGGGGTGGGCCGGGTTGAGGGTTTTACCAGCGGCAAAATCTTCCAGCATACATTCGGCCGTTTCGGCCGCATCCGGCTTGTTGGTGCCAATCACTCCGCTGGGACCCCGCTTGATCCAGCCCGCCGTGTATTCACCCAGCACTGGTTCATCGGTGCCGGGGTTGAGCACGCGCCCCTTCTCGTTCAAAATGACGCCCCAGCGTTCGTGGAACGGCACATCCGGCAGCGGGACACCCATGTAGCCAATCGAGCGAAACACCAGCCCGACGGGAATCTCTTCCACCTGGTCGGTGGTGCGAGAACGCAGCGTGCCGCTTTCTGTCTGGGTCAGTTCGTTCTTCGCCATGCGCATGGCCACCACCTGGCCAGCCTCGTTACCAATCAGCTCGGTGGGCGAGACGAGGAAGCGCAAAATGAGCCGCTTGGGCTTGCCCGCCGGTTCGCGCTCGGCCAGCTCCTGGATAATTTCGATGTTGCGCATGGTGCCTCGGTCGGCACCGGCCAGCGAGGCCTGGCTCAACGGGTCCAGCTCGGCTTCTTCAGGCAGCACAATCGTATCGGCCCCGGCGAGTTCGCCCAGTTCCTTGGCTTCGGGCGGGGTAAAAGCGGCCTGCGCCGGACCACGCCGACCAATCATGTAAACTTCTTTGACATTGCTGTTGCTGAGCGCTTCGAGGGCGTAGTCGGCAATGTCCGTTTCGAGCAGCTCTTCGCGAGTGCGGCACAAAATGCGGGCCACGTCTACGGCTACGTTACCCACACCAATCACCGCCACACTCTCTTGCGACAGATCAAATTCGTAGTTGCGGAAGTCGGGATGACCGTTATACCAGGCCACAAATTCGGTGGCCGGATGGCTGTTCTGCAAATCCATACCGGGTATATCCAGGTAACGATCCGTTTGCGCCCCGGTGGTGTACACAATCTGGTGGTAATACTGGCGCAGCTCCGCAACGGTAATATCTGAACCTAGCTCGACATTGCCAAAAAAGCGAAACTCGGGTTTGGCGGCCAGGCGGTCAAACACCTTGGTAACCGACTTGATTTTTTGATGATCGGGGGCAACACCGTTGCGCACCAGGCCAAAGGGTGTCGGCAGACGGTCGTACATATCCACCGTGATATGCACGTTTTTTTCTTTGAAGAGGCGTTCGGCCGTATAAAACCCGGCCGGACCAGCTCCCACAATAGCGACACGCAGCGGGTTCGTGTCGCTGCCGATTTGAGACATATGCTTGCTCCTTGATACCTATTCAGTGGCTAAAATCTGTGTTTCCAGCGTGTCGATCTGGCCATGGTAATAATCGCGCTGCGCCTTCAACACATCTCCGATAGAAATAATCCCCAGCAGCTTGCCCTGCTCCACCACCGGCAAATGCCGAAAACGACGCTCGGTCATCACGCTGGCCGCCGACATCAAATCGTCTTGCGGCACACAGGTAATTACTTTGGCCGTCATCAGCTCTTTGACCGGCTGACTCAGCAGGTCATCACGCTGGTTTAGCTGGCGCACCACATCCCGTTCCGAAACGATGCCAATCAATGCACCCACATCATCCAGCACCACAACGGCACCGATATTGTGCTGCGCAAAGAGGGCAACTACTTCCTTAACGGACTGTTCCGGGGCAATGGTGATTAGTTTATTGCCTTTTTTCGCTAATATTGTACTGACTTTCATCATCAATCTCCCAATTAGTTCATCACGTTACCCAATGGGGCACAGGCGGGGCAGCTGCCGTTCTGGCGAACGATGGCATAACCAGCCTGGGGATCCCCATCAAGTTCATACTTGGTGAAATCTAAATTGAACACAATGGCTAAACGCACGTACCCGCTGTTTTTGGCGATTTGCGCCGCTTCAGCCAGCCAGGCGGCCTGCTGGTTCAGCGTGGTGTTGGCCGCCCAGCTAAAGCCCGGCGGCACGCCGCCAAAGCCTTCTGGGGACATATAGCCAAACTCCGTCAGGCACAGACTGCGGGTGGTAAACGTGTTGCGGTACAGGCTCAGAGTTGGCCCAAAGTACCAGCTGTAGTGGCGATCTCCCGGATCAGCGGGATGGCCAGACGTAGCGCTGGGCGCGGTGGCCCCGGCGTTGTAATGCACACCGACGCAGTCCATGTAATTGGCCGCCCCAGCGTTACGCATTCCGGCCAGGTAGCGGCTGTCTGACCAGGCGTTGGTGGTATTGTCGAAACCGGTGGGAGCTAAAGCGCCAGAAATGACCATGATGTTTGAATTGGTGGCTTTGACGGCCGTATAAGCCGGTGCCAGCATGTTGTTCACGTAAGAAGTGGGGCTGATTTGCCCGGCGGGCCATTCAAAATCGATGTTCATCTCGTTCCACACTTCGATGGCATCGGGACCAAGGGCGGCCACCTGCTTGATGAAGTCGATGTAGGCGAGGAAGTTGATGCTGTTGGTGGCCGGGTACGCGCTGTCCCCAGTGACGGTAACCAGAATTTTGAGCCCTTTGCCGTGTGCCGCGTTGATGAGCGATTCCAGGTTGGCCAAACTATCACCAGACGGCCATTTGTACTGGTATTTGATCCAGGTCATGCCCGCTTCTTCCAGCCGCGCCTGATTGTTCAGGTTGAGCGTTTGCGCGCCAAGGGCAAAGCTGGCGTTTCCTGGCGGGGCGGGCGTGCCTGAGCCACCACCGGGAATCGTTAGAACCTGGCCCACGTAGATGAGGTTGATGTTGGCAATGCCGCTGGCCTGGGCAATGGCGGCGATGGTGGTGTTGAAGCGGCGGGCAATGGCCGAAAGCGTATCACCAGACTGGACGATGTAGGTTTGCGTGCCGGTGGGTGGTGGTGTGGGCGTGGTGCCGGGTGGCGGTGGTGTGGGGTTTGGTGCGCCATCGACGGGAATTTCGAGGTCCTGGCCAACGTAGATAAGATTGGGGTTGGTAATTTGAGGATTGGCCTGAAGGATGGTGGAAATAGAAGTGCCAAAGCGGCTGGCAATGCCGGAAAGCGTATCGCCCCAGGTGACGCGATAAGTGAGGGCGGATACGGCCGTTACCACCCCAAACAGCAGCAGCAGTGCCAAAGTAGGGGCAAGCCAACGCGATCTTTTCATGGTAAATCTCCTGGTATACATGCAATGACAACTGTTCACATTATAATCGGAGATGACATAAACACAAGCCAGGGGCAGTGTGCTTAAAACTGATGGGAAACGATCGTCGAAAATTTCGCGGATTTTTTATGGGGCTGGCAGCGGCTTTGCTGCTGTTTATCGGCTCGCTGGTGACGGCTTCTGAGCTGGAAGAGCGGGATGAATTTTGCATCAGCTGCCACCGGGCGCCGGAAGTGACCTATGTGGAACGCGCGCAAACGGCCGTTACCCACCCCACCGATCTCGCCAGCTTCCACTACCACGACAACAATCAGTGTCGCTGCATCGATTGCCACCGCGGCGACCAGAGCCTGGAACAGCGGGCGGCTATTTTATGGCTGGCAGCGCAGGATACGGCCGTTCACTTCCTCGGCACGCCCGACCAGACCATCGAAAAAGGCAATATCGCTACACCCTACCCGCATGAAGGCAGCTGGCAAGGGCCGGAGCGTTA
>CAUJGI010000546.1 GCA_963169155.1 Chloroflexota bacterium | reverse complement strand
TTTTTGCTTTTTGGCTATGACTCTTTTTTGCAGTTGACAGCGTTCCGCTCACAACTGAACGGTTACCTTAAATTCTTCATCTCTTTATTCAGGAACAGCTCTAATGGAAATCAGCAGATTGGCGTAGTCTGCGCCCAGATTTTAATCCGCGTTTATTTGCGTTAATCCGCGGCCTATTTTCGAAGGAGTCATCTCATGAATCAAACTAACAAACCTGCCCGTGAGAAGTTGAATTTTTTGCTGGTTTTGGGCCTGCTGGGCCAGGTGCTTTTTCTTGGCTTGCTGTTGGCGGCGAGCCAGCAGCAGGCGGCCACGGCCGCTCCCTCTGGGGCGCAATCAGCCGATGGGCTGTGGCAGGACGTGAACGAAACCACGCTGCGTCTGGAGGGCGACCGGGCCATCGTGCCGACGGCGTACCGCACCGTGGCGCTGGATTGGACCAAGCTGAACGGTTTGCTGGCCGCTGCCCCCGAAGGGACAGACCAGATGGCGGCGTCGGACTTGGTGTTGTCGCTGCCGCTGCCGGATGGTGGCTACGGCCGTTTCCAAATCAGCCAAACGGCCGTCATGCACCCGGAACTGGCCGCCAAATTCCCGGAAATTAAAACCTACGCCGGGGTGGGGCTGGACGATGCCACCGCCTATGCCCGGTTGGACACCACCCCGCACGGCTTTCACGCCATGATTTTGTCGGTAAACGGCCGTGTTTTCATCGATCCCTACAGCCGCGACGGCATTGATCTCTACCAGAGCTACTTTTCCCGCGACTTTGTGCCCGATCTGCTCGCCGACTTTGCCCCCGATCAAGTCATTGAGATTGAGGGAACAGACCAGAGCCAGCCTGAAACCATCACCGAGGCCGTTGCTTCTGGCGGGCAGCTGCGCACCTACCGCCTGGCGATGGCCGCCACGGGCGAGTACACCCAATTTCATGGCGGTACGGTGAGTTCTGCGCTGGCCGAAATTGTAACGGCCGTTAACCGCGTTGCGGGCATCTATGAACGAGAGGTGGCCGTCACCTTCCAGCTGGTGGCCAACAACGACCAGATCATCTACACCGACGGCCTTACCGATCCATACTCCAACAACAGCGGCGGCGCGATGCTGGGTCAAAACCAAACCACGCTAAACAACGTTATCGGATCGGCTAACTATGATGTAGGTCACGTTTTTAGCACGGGCGGTGGTGGGATCGCTGGTCTGGGCGTGGTTTGCAGCAGTGCCAAAGCGCAGGGTGTGACTGGTCTAAACAATCCAATCGGCGATCCGTTTTACGTGGATTATGTGGCGCATGAGATGGGGCACCAGTTTGCCGGGAACCACACCTTTAACGGCAACGTAAGCAACTGTGCTGGTGGCAACCGCAACGGCAGCACGGCCTACGAACCGGGCAGCGGCACCACCATCATGGCTTACGCCGGTATTTGCAGCCCGCAAAACATCCAAAATAACAGCGATGATTATTTCCACGGCATCAGCTTTGATGAGATTGTCTCTTTCACGACGCTGGGCACGGGGAACAATTGTGCGGCCGTTGCCAACACGGGCAACACCGCACCGACGGTCAACGCCGGGGCCAATTACAGCATCCCGCTTAACACGCCGTTTACCCTCACCGGCTCGGCGACCGATCCGGACGGGACGGCCGTTCTCACCTACAACTGGGAAGAGTTTGATCTCGGTCCGGCGGGTGCGCCCAATTCGCCATCGGGCAATGCGCCGATTTTCCGCTCGTTCCCGGCCACCTCGACCCCGTCACGCACCTTGCCGCGCCTTTCGGACATCGTGAACAACACGCAGACGATGGGCGAACTGCTGCCCGGCTACGCCCGCACGATGAACTTCCGCCTGACGGTGCGCGACAATCAATCCCCGGCTGGCGGCGTAGCCTACGATTCGGCTCAGGTAACGGCCGTTGCCGGAACGGGTCCGTTTTTGGTGACAGCGCCGAATACGGCCGTAACCTGGACCGGCAATACCAGCGAAACGGTCACCTGGAACGTCGCCGGAACCAGTGCCGCGCCGATTAGCTGCGCCAACGTCAATATCAGCCTGTCCAGCGACGGCGGCTACACCTATGCTACCGTCCTGGCGGCCAATACGGCCAACGACGGCAGTGCCAGCGTGCTGGTGCCCAACATCGCTACCAGCACAGCCCGCGTGCGGGTAAGCTGCGTAGGCAACATCTTCTTCGACATTTCCAATGCCAACTTTACGATTGTGCTGGGTGATCCGGGCGATCCGTCGTTGACGGTGAGCAAAAGCGTGCAGCCCACGGGCAGCGCCGCGCCGGGCGATACCCTCACTTACGAGATTGAGGTGACCAACGAGGGGCTTGGACCCGCCAACAACACGGCCGTCACCGACACGTTTGCCGCCGGGCTGACCAATCCGGTGTGCAACGGCGTGCCGGGCAATCTGGTGGATACGGTGGTTATCAACCCGGCCCAGAGCGTGAGTTATGTGTGTACGGCCGTCATCGATCCCACCTTAGCCCTGGACGTGGAAATGACGGCCGTTCCCGCCGTTGTTGAAAGCGGTGAGTCAGTTACCTACACCATCAGCGTTACCAACAGCGGCAGTTTAAGCCTGAGCAACGTGCAGGTGAGCGCCCCTGGCGTGGCAAACTGCACACCTGCCCTCAGCACGCCGCAAACGCTGGGGCCGGGGGCCAGCCAGGTTTACAGCTGCCCCAACAATCCGGTTAACTCCCCGGCGGCCGTCACCGCCAGGGCGACAGGCGAGTTGACCATCAGCAACACAGCCACGGCCTCTGACCCGGATGATTCAGGGCCAAAAAGCAGCAACACGGTACAAAGCCAGATCGTTGTCACCGGAAGCGACTCTTTTGCCGTGTATTTAAGTGACTACTTCTACCTGTACCTGCCAACTGTCATGCGGTAAACGGGGGAAGATGGGTATCGTCCGGGGCAGTTCCCTGACACGAGGTCAGGTGCCCCGGACGGATTCAGAATGGCGGGGAAAGTGGCGGTTGGAACTCTCCAATTGCCAGGCTCCAGTTTCCTATTAGCCTATTGCCCCAGCCAGAACTGCCAGCGCTTCTTTCTCTGCGGTGTAAATCTGTTCCAGGTGGCTTTGCAGCTCGGCAAAAAGGGCGAGCATGGCTTCATCACTGAGGGGGAAACGGCCGTTCAACGCCACTTCCATCTCTTTCAACTCCTGGCTCAACTGGCGCAGCTCGGTCTCTGCGCCGTCACCGTGGGCCAGGAAAAGCGCATATTTTTGAGCCAGCAGGGCCTTTGTTTGCTTCAGTGGTTCAATATCGTCGGGCAAGGCGGCAGCCGCGAATTGGTCCCAAAGCACGGCAACCTGGCGGTACTGTACGGCCGCTTCTGCCAGGGCTGGCTGGTTTAAAATCTCGCTGGCCTCATCCAAGAAGCTGGCGTAGACGCTGCGCAAGCCTCCGCCCCCCGTGTCAAACAGCTTGATGCTTTCGTGTAACGAGCGAAGTGTGCTGTAAAGCCCCACTTTTTCTTTGAAGACTGTTGGCCATCCCTTTTTGTTGGTGGGATGGGTCATCAAGTTGGCCCACTTTTTGTAGGCGGGTGGGGCAAATGTTTGCGAGCTCTGGCTGAGGTAATCGACGCAATCTTCCAGCCCTGCCATGATGGCCGCAGGCAGATCAAACGCGCTGCTGGTGGCTTTCAGCAGCAGCAGCCGGTTTTTATACAGGCCAATTCGCCCCCGTGCCTCGCTGAGGGCGCTGCCAGCAACGGCGAGTGGTTTTTGCGACCGATCGTCTAGCAGGTAACGGCCGTCTTCCTCCCCAAAAACCGTCACAAGATGGCTAAAACAGCCGCTGTACATCGGGTGCAGGTAAAAGTAGGGCAGTTTTTCCTGGTCCACCCAGGCGATGGGAAAATAACCGTCGGCCAGGGCGTCATCCAGGTGTTTTGCGGCTGTTTTGGCCCCGCCCGTTTCCAAAAATTCCGCCTGCACGCCTACACGGTTGCAGAAGTTCAGCATAAATTCGGTGGTGTAGTTCCACTTGTTTTGGAAGCCCATCACCAGAATGGCGGCGTCATGCTTTTTGAACTCCCACAAAATGTAGCCACAACCCAGGCCCCCGGCGATGCCCAGCAACATTGGTTCGCTGAGCGGACGGCCGTTGTGCGGCGAGGCAAAACCTTGATTGGCCAAAACATTGGTCATCGTGGCGGTTTCGGGGTGAATCCCGCCAATTTGCGTGTAACTTTGTTTGCTCATTTTTGCTCCTTATCACTTTTCACTGCCAACTTTTTACTCCGCTAGCTGCTGTACCGGTACAAAAATATCCGTCTCGTTCAGGGCGTAGGTTGGATTGATGTGTGTGGTGCGGTAAATCTCAATGACCGGCAGGCCGATGAGTTCCACCGTTTTAATTTGGGCCAGCTGCTGAAAAAAATAATGGTAAACCTGGGCAAATCCGGCGTCGAGCGGCCCAACATAGCTCATCGTCGCAAAATCTCCGCCAGGCAGCGTCTGAAAGCCAATGGCACCCTCTGGCTGAAACGATTCCGGCACGCTCAGGCAGATATCGAAGCGCACCTTTTCGGCAGCGGTGATGGTGGGGTCGTCGTGGCCCACGCCCAGCAGCAGGTTGTCGCCAGTGTACAGCCCGTTGGCGTTGGCCCAGGCGATCAGTCTGTCGTAGTGGGTCACATCCACCGTTTCATACGGACCTAAATTGCGCACAAAGGCCACCGGGATTGGCTTCAGCTTTTGGATGGTGAGGCGCGAGCAGCTGGTTTCGGTGGCCAGATCGTTGAGCAATGTGTGATGAGCGGCGTGCTGTTGGTGCAGGGACCGGCCGTATGAAACCCGATATTGCCTGGGCGTCACGCCAAACCACCGTTTGAAGGCCCGGGTGAACGTTTCTGGCGCGTGAAAGCCGCCGTTAAGCGCAATCTCTAAAATGGTCGCCTCCCGAATTTTCAGGTCGAATGCGGCGCGCTCCAGCCGCAGCCGCTGCGTGTACTGCTTCAACGTTTCGCCGATGCTGTCGTGAAACAGCCGGTGAAAATGGTACGGCGACAGCGCCGCCCGTTCGGCCAACTGCGCCAGTGATAAATCTTCATCCAGATGCGACTGGATGTAAGCCAGAACAGGCAGCAGCGCAGCTGTTTGATTGTTGGCGGCCAATGGTGTTGGGCGAGTCATGCTAGGAGTATAGCGGATGAAAGCGGCCGTTTCTTGATCTTTCTTGCGGTTTGCCCGGAAAAAGCGGACCTCGCCTGCACGCAACCTGGGAGGGGCGGCCATTTCCCCTGTGAAAGTAATCCACAGATGACCCAGATTTTGCAAATAGGGGCATGGTTCATTTTGACCCAAAGCCAACTTCGCAAATTGTAGAACGATTTTGCAAATCGTTCTTTGAGCGATTTTATAAATCGCTCTACAAATTATCCAGCGAGTTTCTTTGATTTCTGAACCATGTTCAAATGGATAATTCTGCCATCTGGAAAATCTGTGGATTTCCCTTCCTGGTGGGGTGCTCACACCTAAACTCTCTTTGGCAGGGATGTTTTGGTTCCAGCAATAATCTTCCTAACGTGGGCATGGCGTTGGGGCCGCGTCTAGCGGTCACGGGTTGGTTTGCCGTATGGTTTTACTGAGTTGAAGAATTTTTTGTGAGGTAAACACCATGCAAAAACGATTGATTTTGCTGCTCCTTGGCAGTCTATTGGCCCTGGCCGCCTGCACCCCGCCAACCGAAGAAGCCGCTCCGGCAACGGCCGTTCCCGTCTCCCCAACTGAATCGACGGCTGAAGCAGTGCTGGAAACGGCCGTTTGCGATCCCACCCCCACCGTTGGCCACCTTTTCACCAGCGAAGCGGGCGGCTACTGCCTGATCTATCCGCCAACCTACTGCTGGCTGCCCGGGCAGGATGCCCTGACCAACACCTTTGTCAGCATGGACCCGGTGGATGAGACAACGAATCGCTGCACCGACGATCCGCTCATTTTGCACGGCGAAGTGGTCTGGCTTCAGGTGAAGGTCGCGCCAGCCGAGGGCCAGCCGCTGGAGGCCCTGGTAGCTGGTTACCGGGCCAATGAGGAAGTTTTTGGTTTGGAATTTGAAGAAGTGGTGCTGGATGGGGTAACGGCCGTACAAATCAACAACATGCCCGGCCAGGACATCAGCCGGATGCTGTTTGCGGTGCACAATGACCAGTTCTACGAGCTGACCTTCCAGCCCGCCGCCGCCGATCGGCTGTACGCCCAGGTGCTGGATACCTTCCGCTTTTTGCCGTAGGTGTGGATAAATTTTCCCGGAAACTTCGGTTGAATCGAAAGTCCATTACAGCAGTTTCTGGGAAAATGCTTGCTCAGGTGCGCAGGTAAGACGCGCCGTTGACGTCGATGATCGCCCCGGTGAGGAACTGCGTGCCTTCGGCGGCTAAAAACAGCACCGGGTAGGCCACTTCGTCCGGGGTGGCCACCCGGTTCAGCGGACTCTGCCCGCGAATGCTCGCGCCAATTTCGCCCACCAAAAACTCCTCGGCCATGTCGGTTTCGACAAAGCCAGGGGCCACGACGCCGACAAAAATGTTGTACGGGGCCAGATATTTGGCCAGCGACTGGCTCATAGCGTTCAGCCCGGCTTTGCTGGCGCCATAAGCTGGGGCCGTCGGCTCGCCGCGAAAGGCACCACGCGAGGAAACGTTGACGATACGGCCGTAGCCCTGCTTAATCATTTGCTGCCCCACCAAATAACACAAATTGGCTACACCCACCAGATTCACTGCCAGCGTGTTGTGCCACGCCGCCTGCCACGCGGCAAAGCTCACCTCGGTCAGCGGATGGTCTTCGTAGATGCCCGCATTGTTGACGAGGATGTCGATACGGCCGTACTTTGCCACCACCTCGGCCACCAATCGCTCCAGCGCCGCCGGGTCGGCCATTTCTGCCTGAGCGATGTGGTGGTTGCTGCCGGGCAGGGAAGCGGCCGTTTTTTCGGCCGCCTGCCGGTTGCGGTGGTAATGCACCACTA
>CAUJGI010000545.1 GCA_963169155.1 Chloroflexota bacterium | reverse complement strand
TTGTTCTCCACAATTATCCCAAGCGCTCAAAGATGCTGAATAAACTCAAATTCAAGGAATTTCCTGCCATCCAACCAACTGCGCTCCAGGAGGCAAGTTAACTCTAACTCTTTTTGTGAAATCTTCGGGGGTCGTCAGATAGGTGGTTCCTTCAATTTGGTAAACGAGAAAACGGCCGTCTGGACTCCATACCGGGCTGCGGGCTTCACCCAAATTCCACTCATTGCTGCCATCCCGAGCCAAAACCCACAACCCTCGCTCTGATGCAACCGTATCAATGGCCAAAAGCGTCACAAAACGGCCGTCGGGATGCCAGGTTGGTTCCGGCCCCCAACTGCCATGCCCACCTGGATAGTAAAGGTGAAGCAAATCAACCTCAGCGGTTTCGATTTGATAGATCAAGCTGGCTATCAGCACCTGACCTTCACTGTCGCTGAAATATGCAGTCCAGGCTAACTGTTTTCCATCGGATGACCAGGCCGGGAGACCAGCTCTATAGCCAATTAATGTGTCCACTGGTTGAAAGAAATCTAGCTGCTCAATTTCACCATTTGCATGGTAAAAAGCCGGAAATCCCCCGATTTAAAAAGCAATAGTTTGGCCATCTGGCGAGATTGCCGGTAACGTATCGGTATATCCCTCGGCAAGAAGGCGGCGCTCCCCTTCAAACGTAACAACGACCATTTGCCCCAACTGAAATTCACGTACAGGTTCGTATTGTGCCAGCAGAAACTTATCAGGGTTATTTGGCCACCATTGGGCACAACACTCATAAACATCAGGCGTGTTTGTTAGGTTTTGTTGTGAGCCTGTTACCAGATCCACCAACCAGACATCAAAGTCTCGCGTAAACAGCAAACGCCGCCCACCCGGTTCTAAAATGCCTCGCTGTTCAAACAGCCGTTCTGGCTGAGAACTGGCATCGATCCACCACAATTCCTCATCCGATGTGACAAACACCATACCAGGCAGCGGCGGCATTGGGGAAGGTGTGGGTTCCGCCGTGGGCGTGTAAGTAGCAGTAGAAACAGGTGTTGGCGTTGGCGGGACAGGTGAAGGAGTTTCTGTACTTTCCGGCACGGCCGTTTCCGTCACAGTTGGTTGAATCGTTGGGGGTGGGGTGGGAACGGCCGTACTTTCCACCAACACATCCCCTTCTTCAGCACAAGAAGCTAAACCCAAAACCAGAAAAATGATTGTGGCACACCATCCCCGTTTCATTTTCACCATCCTCAACAGACACCGGAACTGTTAAAACTGAACCTATTATAAAACAGCCCTCAACAGTTGAGAACAACTTTGCTAACTCTGTAAGGTTTTTCAAAAGTTCCCATACATAGCCAATGGGACGCGGATGAACGCGGACGAGCGCAGATTATTTTCCGCGTCATCCGCGCTCGTCCGCGTCCTAAATTTGCGAAAACTGAAAAGACCTTAACTCCGGTCGTAGCGTGTTGCTGAGTGGGGAAATGCTTACTTTTTGGCGAGTATTACGGCCGCTCCCGCCGCAATCATTACCCTGTTCTCTTCCAGAACTGGCAGTGTTCCCGTTGAAAGCAAGCAGTCATACTCCTCTGCATTGGGCAGTGGGATGATTTGAAATAAATATCCGAGGTTGAAGAGGATAACGGCCGTTTCCCCTTCCCACTCCCGCGCATAGGCATACGTCTGCGTCGCCGCGTCGACGTGCCGCCGCGTGCGTGTGCCGCGCTGCAAAGCAGGCAGCGTCCGCCGCAGCTGCACCAATCGGCGATAAAACGCCAGCAAATCCTGGTCCCAATCTTCCGGCTGCCACGGCATCTGCCCCCGCACATGGTGGTCACCGCCCGACCCCGCCTGGTCCTTGTTCACCGCCTGCGACAGCCCCACTTCGGTGCCGTAATAAATCACCGGCGTCGGGGCCAGGGTAAACTGGCACAGCGCCGCCAGCTTCAGCCGGTTCACGTCATTGCCCGCCATGAAGAGGAAGCGGTTCATGTCGTGGTTGTCCAAAAAGCTGGCCCGCGCCGCGCCCGTGGCCATGTAGACCTCGTAGCTCTGCAAAAAGGCGTCTAGCTGGGCCACATTCCACAAATCGAGGGCAAACGCGTAGCGAAACGCCGTCGCCAGGGGGAAGTCCAGCACGTGGCTCAGCCGTCCGCGATAGCGACGCAGGGCGTCGGGCGAATCGGTCGCCTCGCCAATCGTCACCGCCTGCGGATTGGCCCCCTGCACCGCCTGGCGGAACTGCACCCAAAAATCCATGCCGTGCCCGATGGCGTGGTCCAGCCGGAAGCCATCCAGTCCAAATTCACGCAGCCAATGAACGGCCGCTTCACAAATATGCTGCCGTCCCGCTGGATCGTTGGTGTCGAACGAGGGCAGCAGTTTGGCCCGGCCCAGAAAGCAGCGGTAGTTGTCTGGCCGTTCGTAGAAGACAAACCAGGAAGCCGTTTCGGCGTTCGGATCGGCCTGGGCAGCCAGGAAGGCCGGGTGTTTCCAGGAGCAGTGGCTGGGCACAAAGTCCAAAATCACGCGGATGCCGCGCCCGTGCGCCTGCGCCACCAGCTCATGCAAATCCGCTTCACTGCCCAATTCCGGGTCGATGGCAAACAAATCTTTGGTGTCATAGCGATGGTACGTGTCCGCCAGCCCCAGCGGCGAAAGCCAGATGCAGTTGATGCCCAATTCGTCCAGGTACGGCAGCGATTGGGTCACGCCGCGCAGCGTGCCGCCGTGCCGGGCGTGGTGGTTGGATTGG
>CAUJGI010000544.1 GCA_963169155.1 Chloroflexota bacterium | reverse complement strand
AGTAAACGGGCTTGTCCGGGTCATCAAACAGCATGATGAAGCCCACTGGCGTCTCATCCGCGTAAATGCCGCGAAACCAGGCCTTTTCCTCAAAGTGCGCCTGGGCAATGGAGACCGCATTGTTGGCTACCATGTGTTGCTGCGACTCGGCCACTTTCATTTTGAGAAACGGCCGTAATGTCTCCTTCGTAATCTCGCGCAAAGAAACAACCGCATCCCGCCCCAATTCCATCATTCCTTCAGACATACCTACCTCCTTGTCTCCTTATCTCCTTGTCTCCCTATCTCCCCTCACCCTTTCACCCCTCTTTTACTGCCACCACCGAAACGCTCTGTTATGCTATAATTTGCTACCTTACATAAGCTTTCCATCGTTCCTACACAGGATCGTCACCGAGTTTTATCAGATCCATGACGTTGTTACCGCAGATCATCCAGCTGCTAACCCAATCACCCGGTAACCTGGTGTACCACCTGGTTACCCTGTTTGCCTTGCAGGCTGTACTAGGGATTGCGTTTAGCCAATGGCGGCGCAACCCACAAAACAAAACGGCCGTCCGCACGGCCCTGGCCGCCGCCTTTCTCATTGCCGGGCGATTGATCATCCTCATTGCCAGCCTCATCATCATCAACAACGCGGTTTCTTCGATTGTAATTTTGCCGCCGCTGGAGCAGGCGATTAACACGGTAACGGCCGTTTTCCTGCTCTGGGCGTTTATTCCGTCACCGCAAAACCTGCCGCGCCTGGGCCACATTTTACTCCTTTTCGGCCTGTTGACACTCACCGTGATGACCATCTCCTTTGCCCAAATTTGGGCCGGGCAGGTGGCCAACGCGCCAGTGCCCAACCAGCTGCCCTACAACGGCACCACCCAGGCCACCATCTGGGGGCTGGTGCAGCTGGTGCTGCTGGCGGGTGGCTTGATCGGGGTCTTGTGGAACGGCCGTCTCCGCCCCACCCTGCGCCCTGTCATCCTCGGCCTGCTGCTGCTGGCCCACCTGGCCCACTTCTGGAACTACCCCGAACTCATTCCGTCTGGCACCGATATTCCGTACTGGATTCGCCTGGGCTACCTGGTGGCCCTGCCGCTTTGGGCGGTACTCGCCTACCGCGAATCGCTGGCGCCGCTCATTGCCCTGGAGCACGCCACCCTGCCCACCCACCAGCAGCTCAACCGCTCTCTGGCCCTGGCCGCTGCCGTCATCGCTGCTGAGACCACCCCAAGACGGCTGCAAACGGCCGTCGACATGGTCGCCCGCCTTACCGACGCGGCTTTTGTGGGCATTGGCCTGCTGCCCGAAGAATCGCCAGAGACGATTCGCCTGGTAAGCAACCTGCCCCAGCCGCAGACCAATTCACCCCGCTCCTGGCAGCTGCACCTGGCCGACTGGGAACCATTCCAACAGCTCGTTCGCAGCGGCGAGGGTGCCCATTTCCCACTGACCGGCTCGCGCGCCCGGCAGGTGTACGCCCTGTATGAAGCGCTGGGCATTGGTGCGCTGGGCGGGCTGCTGCTGGAGCCGCTGACCCACGAAAACGGTGTCATTGGGCTAATTGTGCTGGCAATGCCCGACGGCCGTATTCGCTGGACCGAAGCGCAGCAAGCCCTGCTGCCGGGTCTGGCGCAGTTTGTGGCCCAGGCCAATGCTCACACGGCCGCGCCGCCCGTGAAAGAAACGTCCGTGGCTACCCCACAGCCTGCCGATCCCGATCCCGCAGCCCTGGCGGCCAGCAACATTGCCATCAGCGGCCGTCTCATCGCCCTGGAGGAAGAACGGGAGCGGCTGGTGCAGCATCTGGAAACGGCCAACAACCGGCTGCTGCAAGCCGAAACCCGCGCCGCCACGGCCACCAAACGCGCCCAGGACCTGGCCGCCGCGCTGGAAGAAATCGAAACGCTCAGCCGGGACGAAAAGATCAAGGCGCTGGAAGAAGAAGTTGCTACCCTGCGCGAATCATTGTTTGAGGCCGAAGAAGCGATGGCTCTGGCCTCGGCGGGTGAAGGCGGCCTGAGCACGGAATGGGTCATGATGACCATCACCCGCTACTCCGGCCAGCTGGAGGAAGCGCAGGCGCGCATTACCCGGCTGGAAGCCGACCTGGCCAAGCGAGATCGCGGGACGGCCGATGAAATGCTCGTCTCCCTGGTGCAGGAGCTGCGCACGCCCATGACCTCCATCGCTGGTTTTACCGATTTGATGCTGGGCGAAACGCTGGGCATCCTGGGCGTGAAGCAGCGCGACTTTTTGCAGCGCATCCAGGCCAACACCGAACGCATGGGCAGCCTGCTGGAACAGATTTTGCAGCTGACGGCCGTTCAAGACCCGCAAGCCAAACCTGAAGATGAGATGGTCAACGTGCGCGAGGCATTGGAAACGGCCGTCAACGGCGTCGTCAGCCACCTGCGCGACAAAGATTTGCAGCTGGACCTGGACATCGACCAGGATTTGCCCGCGCTGCCCGTCAGCCGTGGGGTTTTGCACCAGATTTTTAGCAACCTGCTCAGTAACGCCTGCCTGGCTTCGGGCAAAAACGGCCGTATCGTTGCCACCGCCCATGCCGAAAGCATTGCCGACACCAAAAGCCGCACCGCCGAAATCATTCGCTTCATTCAGATCAACATCAGCGACAGCGGCAGCGGCATCCGCCAGGAAGATTTGCCCCGCGTCTTCAATCCGATTTACGAGGCAGAACGGCCGCTCATCGCCGGGCTGGGTGACACGGGCGCGGGCCTTTCAATGGCCTACGAACTGACCAACACCCACGGCGGCCGCCTGTGGGTGGAAAGCCAGCCGGGCGTCGGCAGCACCTTTTCCCTGCTCTTTCCCATCACCCAGGAACCGCCCGCCCTGGATAAGCCCAAAAACGGCAGCAAACGCAGTTCATGAACCAGGAAACGATCCCGCAAAGCAGTTGGCGTGTGCAGGTTTTTATCACCGGCAGCGTCCTGCTGACCGTGCTGCTGGCGCTGCTCCTGGCCGGGGCCGACAGTCTCCAGCGGCAAATTTTGCCGTCGCCCATTGCCGTCGCCATCACCAACCTGAACGCCACGCCCACCAACACGCCGCTGCCCGCCATTCCGCTGGCCACCGGTGCGCCAACGGCTCCCGGCAGCCCGGTTAGCCCTAACGAGGGGGAGACGGCCGTTGCCGTCCTACCCACCTGCCGTGCCCATCCGCCCGATTGGGTACTCACGCCCATCACTCCTGGCGAAACCTTGTTCGATTTGTCGCTGCGCACCAACGTCTCCGCCGAAAAAATCCGGCTGGCCAACTGCCTGGAACCGGGCAGCCCGCTCAACCTGACGGCACTCTACCTGCCCAACCCGGCAGCCCCCCCGGCCCCCACACCACCTTGTGGCCCGCCGTCTACCTGGCGACAGTACACGGTGCAGCGCGGTGAAACGATGTTCCGCCTGGCCCTGCGCTCCGGCACAACCATTGCCGCCATTCTCAACGCCAACTGCCTGAGCAGCACCAATTTGCAGGCGGGCCAGGTCATTTTCCTGCCACCAATGGGCGCGGTGCCGCCAACGGCCGTTCCTACCGCCACACCAAGCAGCACCGCCACCGCAACCGCCACGTCGACGGCCACCGCTACCAGCACAACAACCGGCACAGCGACCATCCCGCCGCTGCCCACTACCACGGCTACGGGAACCAGCACAGCCACGGGTACCGCCACGACCACGCCGACAGCCTCGCCCACCGGCAGCGCCACGCCAGCCGCCAGCGGCGGCA
>CAUJGI010000543.1 GCA_963169155.1 Chloroflexota bacterium | reverse complement strand
CCAAACGCCCGATTCGCTCGCGCTAACCATCCAGTAAAGCTTGGGCGCCCAAAAGGTCGGCATCAGCCCCAAAACCCACTGCCAGGTTCCCCCTAAAAAGTAAGCCGCCAGCGGTGCGATAAATAAGATCCCTGCCCCTTTCGCCAGGGCAAAACCCTGCACCTGGTTGCTGGCAAATGCCGCCAGGAAAACAGCCAACAGCGGCGCCATCGGGGCAGAGGCGACGGCCAGCAGTAAAAGCTGCCCCAGTGAAAACGTAGAGATTCCAGCCAACGGCAAACCAACCAGCACCAACAGCAAAGTAAAGATGATGGGCAATCCCAGCCGGTAAACCAGGTAGTTGTTTAGCGAAAGCGGGGTCACTTGCAGGCCAATCAGGCTGCCTTCGTCGCGCTCGTCCAGCAGCAAAAAGCCGATGACCATACCAAACACGGCCGGAATACCGATCGTCAGGTAGCTCATTAGCAGCGCGGTGTAAGACGAGAGGTCAAATTGGTAACTGAGTTGCAGCTGGCGCACCAGAATGGGCCAGCCGTAGCGCAGCAGCAGGGCCAGCAGCAGCGGCAAAAAGATCATCCAGCGCAGCATGTCATCGCGCCCCACGTTACGTACGTCAATCGGACCGAGGGCTTTGAATACGGCCGTTCCTTTCATTTTACACCTCCAAAAAACCCGACAGGTTTGTACACCCGCTTGTTTACAAAATAACGCTGCGCAACAAACCCACTTCACCAGGGAGTAGCTTCGTAAACCTGTCAGGTTTGAACTACGCCTGTTTCAAAATAATAAAGCGGTAAAAAATGCGCTGGCTGGCCTTAAACAGTAGGCCAATCCACAGCGCCGCGTACAGCACGCCGTACACCATCTGCCAGGGCACAATTGGCTGGAAAGCGCCTTTAAGCAGCAGTAGGGTTGCCTGCACCGGATGCAGGTACACCAGCGGCGACTGCCAAAAGCCGAGATAATCCAGCAGCGGCACCGTCAAAGTCATCGTGAGGAGAATTGACGGCAACAGAAAGCTGTTGATGCTGTCGTAGCGGGCCACGGCGATGAAACCAAACAGGACGTTGAAGCTGGCCATCAGCCCCACACCCAGCACCAGCAGCAGGAGGTTGAAGTTGAGGCCGTAAACGGCCGTCACTATCCCCACATTCTCCACCAGCGTCAGCAGCGTCAGGCTCACCAGCTTGGCCGCCAGATATTCGCTCTGGCGCAGCGGCGTCACGATGAGCCCTTCCAGCACGCCGTCCCCTTTTTCCAGCAGCACCAGCCCGGCCATGAAGTAAAACGTGCCGATGGTCATGTTGCCCAGCACAAACACGGGCAAAATGGTCGGCAGCTCCGCCTGGGGCAGCTGCCATAGCACAACCGTCATGAGGACGGCGATAAACGCCGCCGCGTAATAAAAGCCGTTGCGGAACTGCAAGCGCATGTCCCAACGTACGGCCGTTTGCCACCGTTTCATGCCAGCTGCCTCCCGGTGACCTCGATGAAAATCTCTTCGAGCGTCGCCTCTTGGGTGTGCATCGTTTGGATCGATTCGTCGCGCAGGAGCTGCTGGAAACGGCCGTTTTCCGCCAATCCCGCCAAGGCAAACTCCGCCTGCGCCACGTGCCCATTTTGCTGAAACGCCACCTGCACCTGCCGCTTGCCGTACTGCAAACGCAGCCGGTCCGGGGCATCAATCAGCTTGATTTCGCCATCAACAATAAAAGCCACGCGGTCGCACAAATCGCTGGCCACGTGCATGTCGTGCGTGGTCAGGAAGACGGTTGTGCCCACCGCCTGCTGCTGCCGGATGATGTTTTTGATGCGCCGCGCGTTCACCGGGTCTAATCCCGATGTCGGCTCATCCAGAAAGAGCAGCTCCGGGCGGTGCACCAGGGCACGCGCCACGCTGAGCCGGTTTTTCATCCCTTTGGAGAAGCGCCCCACCGCCAGGTCCGCGTCATTTTCCAGCCCTACCATGGCCAACAGCTCCTCGGGCGAGCGCGTTTTTGCCGCGTACAGCGCCGCGTAGTAAGTCAGGTTTTCTCGCGCGGTGAGCTTCAAATAATGGTTAGGCAGCTCAAACGAGACGCCGATGTGTTCGTAATAGTCGGAGCCCCAGGTGGACAACGGCCGTTCCAGCACCGTCACCTCCCCGTCATAGCCGCGCAGCAGCCCGTTCAAAATCTTCTGCGTCGTCGATTTGCCCGCCCCGCTTGGCCCCAAAAAGCCAAAGATTTCCCCCCTGGCCACCTGGAAGTTGAGCTGGCGCACGGCCGTTTTCTGGCTGCCCGCATAGGTAAAACTCAAATTGGCTACACGAATCATGATCTTGTCCTTTTTTGCCGCGGATGGCGCGGATTACGCGGATTTTTTAATCCTTTTAATCCGCGGCTAAACCTCTTCTCGCTGCAAAGCGATGAGCGTTACGCCCAGGTCGCGCAGACGGTTGAGAAAACCATACACCGCGCTTTGGTCGGGCAAAACGGCCGTGATCACCGTATCATCATTGACATAACAAACGGATACGGCCGCATACCGTGCCAACCGCGTCGCGTCCAGCTGCCCCTGCACCCGAATCTGGTACTGCTGCACCTCATCGGGCATGGTGAATCCTGCTTTCCAGCTGCTGAACGATGGCCACCGCCTGAGCGACACCATCCTCCGCCCGGATTTTGGCACCAAGTTCAGCCGCGCGCTGGCGCATGGTCTGGTTAGTTACAGCCGTATGCACGGCCGCCGCCAGCCGGTCCGCCGTCAGGCTTTGGCGCGGAATCGGCGCGGGACCCACGCCCAGCTGCGCCACCCGGTTGCCCCAAAATGGCTGGTCGGCGAAAAAGGGCACGATAATCGACGGCACGCCCGCCCGCAGCCCGGCAGCAGTGGTGCCCGCGCCGCCGTGATGCACCACCGCCGCCATGCGCGGCAGCAGCCAGGCGTGCGGCGCGGCGTCCAGCATCAACACCGAATCGGGCAAATCGCCTGCGCGCAGGCCGCCCCAGCCCGCCAGCAGCACGGCGCGCTGGTTGCTTTGCTTCAGGGCAGCGATAACGAGAGCGGCCGTTTCCTCCGGCTTGCGATTGGTCATGCTGCCAAACCCCACATAAACGGGCGGCGGTCCAGCTGCCAAAAAATCCACCAGGGCTGGCGGCGGTGTCCATTCTGCTTCCGCCGCCAAAAACCAGTAGCCGGTCACGTGGACCGAACGCGGCCAATCGGCAGGCGGGGCAATTACCGCCGGGCTAAACCCATACAGAATCGGCAGGCCACGTGTCTGCCCGGAGCCATATGGTCCGAAAAACGGCGCTTTGGGCAGACCCAGCACCCGCAGCCGCGCCAAATTGTCGGCCTGGCGCGACCCTTGCCACATGATTTGCCGCACGGCGTGGTGTGAAAACCGGTTGAGCCAGCGCAGCGCACCGGGCAGCGGTTTGGGCAGCAGCGCCCCGGCAAAGGCACGCGTCGGGGTCAAGGGCACGTAATATGCCTGAAGCAGCGGCAGGTTCAGCTTTTCGGCCAGCGACAGCCCGATGAACAGACCGCCGATGCCCGCCACAATCACATCCGCACCCTGGCAAGCAGCTAACCCATCTTCGGCCCACTCCAGGGCAGCTTTTTGTGCCGCTTGGGCGGTGTGCGCGGAGATGGCCAAGAAGTTGCCCTTTTCCAGCAGGGCCTGCATCTCCGGGCTTTCAGCCACGGCCTGCACGTTGCCCCGGGCAATCTTAAACTCAAGGCCGTGGGCGGTAACCAGCGGTTCAAAAGCATCGTGGGTCATGAGGCGCACCTGGTGGCCAGCGGCGTGCAGCCCCTTGCCCAGCGCCACGTACGGCTGCACGTCGCCCCGGCTGCCCAGGGCTATGATGACAATTTGCATGATGCGCTCCTGAATTTCCCCGGAAACCAACTGTCACTATCTTTGCACATGTCATTCCCGCCCCACGCCTTCGCGGGGGCAAGCTGCGGGAATCCACTCTGGTAAAATGGATACCCGCCTTCGCGGGTATGACACCTTCTCTGATAAGGTTGAAATCTGCAAAGAAAGATCGGACCAGTTTATACATGGCCAGTTTCTGGGAAAATGGAATCTGTTAGTAATGGGAGTATGATACGGCCGTTCACCCACGGCCGTCATTCATCCAAAGGTGAATTCAGGGGGTTGATTTGACGAAATGGGACAAAGATGAACGCTGATTTCCGCACCGAATTGACGCGAATTAACGCTAATTTTCGTGTAAATTCGTGTCAATTCGGTGCTAATTACCTGAAATCCTGATGAACAAAAAATTTAGTTTACGGGTTCGGCCACGCGGGTAAACACGTACAGCTCGCCAAAAATGGTGCCTTCGAAGTTCACCGTCAAATCCATTTTGTCCTCGTAGAATTTGGCCGTGGCCGAGCCATTAAACTGCTCGTTACCAGACAAAACAAGCGAGTTGTCGCCCACAAAGGTGTAGCGCATCTCGGTGGTTTCACCAGAATCGACGTCCGCTAAGAGCAAACGGCCGTCTGCCTGAAAGTCAAAAATCTTGTGACCAAAACGGCCGTCGTTCACTTCCCACTGCCCCACAATGTACGCCGACTCCTCCGATTCCACAGACGCCTGCGCCTGCGTCGGGTCCGTCGTGTTGTCGCTCCCGGTACCACAGCCCACTGCCAACAGCAGCATGGCAGCTGCCAAAAGCCAAAACCAGCTAAACCGCATCACTTTGTTCATAAAATCCTTTTTCCCACTCGTTGCAACTTTTGGTTGTCATTCCGGCGAAGGCAGGAATCCACTCCGGTAAATAAAATGGATACCCGCCTTCGCGGGTATGACACTGTCTTTAAAAAGGTTGAATCTGCAAAGAACGTACTACTGTCGTTAGCCACGAATCACCCAAAAAATCTCCGCGAAAATCCGCGCCATCCGCGGCAAAAATCAAAACAATCCCAATTCCCGCGCCTGGGCCACCGCCTCCGTGCGGCGGGCCACGCCCAGCTTGCCGTAGACGTTATTCAGATGCTTTTTCACCGTGCCCACCGTCACAAACAGCTGGTCGGCAATGTCGCGGTTGGAACGGCCGTCCGCCACCAACCGCAGCACCGTCAACTCCCGCTCACTCAACGTCTCCACCAGCGAATCTGCCTTACCCCGCCCAAAATCGGCCAGCACCGCGTCCACAAACGCGGGCGCAACCTCGCGCACCGCTGGCAGCAGTGTGGCAAGGGCTTCACCCTCATCCAAAAACAAGCGGCGGTAATTTTCTGGGGCTGCCAGGCGAACGGCCGTCGCCAACGCCACCTGGCCCTCATCCTGGCGCCAAAACGCCTGCGCCCGCAGGAGAAGTCCCGTGATCTGAACCCACTGGCGACCCGACTGCTGCACAGCGGCTTCCAATTCTGCCAAAAAA
>CAUJGI010000542.1 GCA_963169155.1 Chloroflexota bacterium | reverse complement strand
CCAGGGCCTGGTTGTCACCCTGCCACAGCCGGACAACGCCCTGGAAAGTGGGGCCAAAGCCGGAACCGCGCTGGCGCAGTCGGGCATAGTTGTCGGCGGCAGACAGTTCGGTGGCGCATTTTGCCTGCACATCGGCCAGAGAAATAAGTGGAGAAGCGGCATCTTCCGCTCCCATCTGGAGCTGCCCTTCGGCATGAAGCTGCCAGTCGTCCCGCGCTGCGTCGTAGCTGTAGATGCGGCCGGTAGCGGTGCCGTTGTCCGGCGGTGTGAGCGCCACCTGCACCGGCACCGGCTCGTCGCTGAGCGGCAGGCCGCGCTGGATGAGGAGGTGGGTAATGGTGGACGGCCGTTCGCCAAAAGCCAGGGTCGCCGCGGCCAGCAGCATTTCCACGTAAGCCGTGGCGGGCAGCAGCGGCGTGCCTTGAATCTGGTGGTCCACCAGGAACGACGGCCAGTCGGCGGTGAGTTCGCTGGCGAAAACTGTTTCCTTCAAGAGCGGCGAGCGGAGGCGCTGCCCCAGCAAGGGATGCAGGCGCGAAGCGGCATCCCCCGTTTGGCGGCGCTTTTGGGGCGGCAGGTCGTAACGCTGGCGCTGCCAGGGGTAGCTCGGCAGGTGGAGATGACGCGGTGTGCCCTGGAACAGGCTGGCCCACTGCACCGGATGTCCGCCTTCGTACCGCCGCGCCAGCGCGGTGAGCATCATTTCGCGGTCGGGCTGCTGGCGGCGCAGCGAAGCCAGGACGGTGCCGGAAACGGCAACGGCCGTTAAACAATCATCCACCATGCGCGACAAAACGGGGTGGGCGCTCAGCTCCAAAAAAGTGGTGAGCCCCGCCGCAGCTGCCGCCTGGACGGCAGCGGCAAACTGGACCGGTTCGCGCACGTTGCGCCCCCAGTAGGCGGCGTCAAAGCCCTGGCCGGGCAGCAAACCGCCGGTGACGGTGGAGTAAATCGGGAGACGGGCGGCTTGCGGCGACAATCCGGCCAATTCCTGCGTGAGCGCCTGCTGGAAGGGGTCCATTTGCCCGCTGTGAAAGGCGTAATCCACCTGGAGCAGCCGGTTAAAGCGGCCTTGAGCCTGCACCGTCGCCAGCGCCTCGGCCAGGGCCTCGGCTTCGCCGGAGAGCACGGTGGACGTGGGGCTGTTGATGGCCCCGACGGAAAGACGGCCGTTAAACGGCCGTACCAACTCCGCCGCCTCGGCTGCCGACAACGCCACCGCGCCCATTTTGCCCAATCCGGTGGCCTGCTGCATCAAACGGCCGCGATGGTAAACCACGCGCACCGCCGCTGCGAGGGTCAACGCACCCGCCACGTAAGCGGCGGCCACTTCGCCAATGCTGTGGCCCACCACCGCCTGCGGCGTGATGCCCCACGACTGCCAAAGCGCGGCCAGGCCTACCTGCAAGGCAAAAATCGCCGGTTGGGCAATCTCCGTCTGGTCCAGGCGGGAATCGGCTTCGCTGGCGGCAAGCTCGGCCAGCAGGGTCCAATCGGTGGTGTAGTGGCGCAGCAGGGCGTCGATTTCGGTGACGGCGTCGCGGAAAACCGGCTCGGTTTCTAGCAGCTGCCGCGCCATGGCCCACCACTGCGCCCCCTGCCCGGAAAAGACAAAAATGCGCTTGCCGGGAGAATCGGCGGGAACGGCCGTCGGTGGACTGGTGAGATAAGCGCTCAACTTCTGCTTCAGTTCGGTCGTGGTGGCGGCGGTCAGGCCCAGGCGATAGGGGTAATGGTTGCGCTGCTGGGCGCGAACGGCGGCCAGATCGGCCAGGGCCTCTTCGGGCAGGTTTTCAGCAAAGGCCAACAAATCGGTGGCCAGCTGGCGCAGCGCCTGGGGGTTATGGGCGGAAAGCGGGATGAGGTAGGGGGGAACGGCCGTCAGTTTTGGCGCGGGCAGCAGCGGCGCTTCCTCTAAAATGACGTGGCCATTGGTGCCGCCAAAGCCAAACGAGCTGACCCCGGCCAATCGAGGCTGCTGCGTGCGCGGCCAGGGCACTGGCTCGGTGGGAATGATAAACGGCGTGTTGGCCAGGTGCGGATTAATCGTTTGAAAATGCAGGTGGGGCGGGATGCACTCATGCTGCATGGCCAGCACTGTTTTGATAACACCCGCCACACCCGCCGCCGCTTCCAGGTGGCCAATGTTGGTTTTGACCGTGCCCAGGTGGCAGGTCCGGCCTGTTTCGGCCAGGCGGTACGCTTCGCCCAGCGCTTCTACCTCGATGGGATCGCCGATGACGGTGCCGGTGCCGTGCGCTTCGACGTAGCTGATCATCTCCGGCGCGACGTGGGCATTGGCCAGGGCGGCTTCGATGACTGCCTGCTGGGCACGGCCGTTGGGCGCGGTCATCACGTTGGAACGGCCGTCCTGGTTAACCGCCGTGCCGCGAATGACGGCCAGGATGTGGTCTTTGTCGGCCAGGGCGTCGGACAGGCGCTTGAGGACCAGCACGCCAGCCCCTTCGCCGCGCACCCAGCCGTCGGCGCGAGAGTCGAATGTTTTGCAACGGCCGTCGGGGGCCATGAAGTCCCACTGCGACAGCCCGATCGACAATTCCGGGGACAAAATGGCGCTCACGCCACCCGCCAGCGCTCGCCCACATTCGTGGCTGCGCAAGCTCTGACAGGCCAGGTGCAGCGCCACCAACGACGACGAGCAGGCGGCATCCACCGACAGGCTCGGCCCGTGCAGGTTGAGCAGGTAAGATAAACGATTGGCGATGATGCTGTGTGCCGTGCCGGTGACGGAATAAGCGTTAATTTCCTGGGGATCGGCATACTGCTTCAGGGCGTAGTCGTTGTGATAGCTGGCCACAAATACGGCCGTCTGGCTATCGGCCAGCTTCTCGGCCACCTGGCCCGCAGCCTCCAGCGCCATGTAGGCCGCTTCCAAAAAGAGGCGCTGCTGCGGATCCATCAACCGGGCTTCACGCGGCGAAAGGCCAAAAAAGGCCGGATCAAAGTGGTAGACATCGTCAATAAACCCGCCCCAGCGCGAATTCATCTTGCCCGGCGTAACTGGCGTGGCGTCATAAAACTCGTCCAGCGACCAGCGGTCGGCGGGGACTTCGGTGATGGCATCGACGCCGTTGATCAGCAGCTGCCAGAAGCTTTCCGGGCTGCTGGCCCCGCCGGGGAAACGCAGCCCCATGCCGATGATGGCAATCGGTTCGGTTTCCAGGTAGGCCGCGCCTTGCAGCTTGCTGCGCATTTGTTTGGCCAGCAGCGCCAGCTTGATCGATGACAAATATTCAGCTCCGCCTTTTGTTTCGTTACTCACAACAAGTCCTCTTGCGAAAATGTAGGGCGATTTGGTAAATCGCCGCCCGATTTACCAAATCGGGCTACAAACTTTCATTTGTGGTGGTGAGCCCACTCATGAAGTCTCTTGTAAAAACCATGCCTTGGCGGCACGTTTATTGGTTCAGCAACGCGTTTAGCGCGTCTTCGTCTGACAGGGATTCGATACCGGTCAGGATATCTTCCAGCAGTGGTTCTTCGGCAGGCGTTGCGGCAGCAGATTCAGCAGCCCCGGCCTCCGCCGCCTCGTCGCTGAGCGGCAGGTTCATTTTGCGCGCCAGGTAAACAGACATTTCGCCGATGGTGGGGTAGTTCCACACCAGCGTGGCCGAAAGTGTCAGGTGCAAATCTTGCTCCAGGCGGTTGCGCAGCTTGATGGCCATCAGCGAATCAAAGCCATAGTTGCCCAGCTGGTTGCCCCGGTTAATTTGTTCAGGAGCCATCTTCAGGATAGTGGCTACCTGTTTTTGCAGGTAGGTTTCCAACATCTCCTGCCGCTGGCCCGGTTCCTGTTCGGCTAGCTGATCGTAGAAGGTGTCG
>CAUJGI010000541.1 GCA_963169155.1 Chloroflexota bacterium | reverse complement strand
GATTTATCCCAGCAGACAAACGGCAAAAGCAGCGCTGGCCAACGTCTAGCGCCACCCATTTTGCCAGACCCAGCACAAAAATAGGACCCGATCAATCCTGGCCATGTCCCTTTCAGCAGCAATTTTCGGACAAAGTACAGATGGTCTGCCCTGGCCGTCTATTTCGATTGTCCTGCTGGTGGGGGCGCTGCTGCTGGCCACCTACATCCTGCTGCGGCGCTACCGCTCGCGCCAGTTGCTGATCCGCCGCGTGGCCGAGCTGGAGGCGCTGAGCGACGCCGGCCGCGCCCTGGTGGCCGCCCAGCTGGACGTGCACGCCCTGGCCGAACTAATCGCCAACGAGGCCGGGCAGGTGATTGATAACCGCACGTTTCAAGTTGGCCTGTTTGAAGAAGAGGATTACCACATCCTTTTCTGGAAAATTCGCGACGTGCGTCAGGAGACGCCGCAAACCTTCAACCTACGTGAAGAGGGCGGCATCATCAGCTGGGTGCGGCAAACCAAAAAGCCGCTGCTCGTGCGCGATTTTCAGCGGGAAATGGATGCCCTGCCCGCTCGTCCCCGCTACATCAGCAATTCACCACCCCGTTCGGCTATTTTTATCCCCCTGGTCAGCGGCAACAGCACCATCGGCATTGTGGCGGCGCAAAGCGGCCAGCCCAACCGCTTTGACGAGGAAGATTTGCGCCGCCTTACGATTCTGGCCAACCAGGCAGCAGCGGCGGTGGCCCATGCCCTGCTTTTTGCCCAGGAGCGGCAGCGTTCGGCCCATCTGGAACTGGTGGGACAGATTGGTCTGGAAATCAGCAAGGTGCAAAACCAGGACGAAATTTTTAGCAAGGTGGTGCAGCTAACGCAGCAAACTTTTGGCTTTCACCTGGTTTCTATTTTTGGCATTGATCCGGAAACGGGCGAAGCGGTCATCCAGGCCAGCAGCGACGCCGATATTTTGGCCCAGGCATGGCGCGTCCGGCCGGGCGTGGGGTTGATTGGTACGGCCGTTGCCAAACAGCAAACCATCATCAGCAACAACACCATCGAGGACGAACGGTTTGTCTCGCAGGACAATCCGCTGGAAAACAGCACCCGCGCCGAAATGGTCCTGCCGCTCATCGTGGATGGTGAAGTGGTGGGCGTGCTGGACGTGCAAAGCCCCAAGCCGGGCGTCTTTACCCGGATTGAGAAGATGACGTTAGAGGCGCTGGCGGCAGAAACGGCCGTGTCCATCAGCAAAGTGCGCCAGCTGGCCCGTCAGCGCGAACAGGCGTGGCTCACTACCGCCCAACTCCAGGTGGCTGAAGCTGTCAGCCGCAGCGCCGACCTGGATGAGATTTTGACGGCCGTTACCCGCCTGACCACCATGCTCGTTGGTGCGCCATTTTGCGCTGTTTTGCTATGGGATGAAGAAGCCTACGTTTATCGCGGCAGCCACAGCACCGGCTTCACGCCGGAGGGCCAGCAGCTCATCCAGGCGCAAAAGCTGCACATTGGCGATTGGTCCGCCCTGGACGCCGTGCACGTGGGCCAGGAACTGCTCACCACGCAGAACGTGCCACGCTGGCTGTACCATCTGGCCGATGGCCAGGCGGCTCCCCACTGCCTCGCTCTACTGCCAGTTTGCACCCTCACCGACATCCTGGGCGTGATGATTGTGCCTGATTGGCGGCAGGAGCGCGATCCCAACAATGTGCTGCAATCGCCAGGCCGCCGGGCCGAGTTATTGGAAGGGATCACGCAGCAGCTGGCCCGAGGGTTGGAAAACTGGTATTTGCGCAATGCCCAGCAGGAAGAAGCGTGGGTGAATACGGCGCTTTTTCAGGTGGCGGCAGCGGTCAACAGCCTCATTGAGCTGGACGAAATTCTGGACACCATTGCTCGTCTGGTGCCGATGCTGGTGGGGGTGGAGTCGTGCATTATTCTCATTTGGGACGATGAGCGGCAGCAGTTTCGTCCCGGACCAAGCTACGGCATCAACGAAATGGGGCGCGGCCTGCTGGAAACGCTGGCGCTCGACCAGGAAGAATTTGAAGACATCTCCCCCCGGATGGCCGATGGCCTCTCGCCGACGGGGACGTATTATGTGATTCATCTGCCAGGCTGGTTGGAGAAGGTGCTGGGCACCGAGCAGGCGTTTGCTTTTCCGCTGAATGCGCGCGGTGATCTGGTAGGGGCGATGGTCGTGGGGTCGTTGATGGAAAACGGCCGTTCCCTCTCTGCGCGTCGTCTCAACATCCTCACCGGTATTGCCCACCAGGCGGCAACGGCCGTTGTCAACCATCATCTCTACCAGGAAGCGGCTGCCCGCAACCGGCTGGAGCGGGAACTAGACGTGGCCCGCGGCATCCAGGCCAGCCTCATCCCTGCCGGTAACCCCAACATTCCCGGCTGCTCCGTGGCCAGCTACTGGCAGGCCGCTCGCCAGGTCAGCGGCGACTTTTATGACTTTTTCCCGCTGTACGACGGCGGCTGGGGCATCGTCGTGGCCGACGTGGCCGACAAGGGCATCCCCGCCGCCCTGTTTATGGCCCTGTGCCGCACCATCCTGCGTACCGTAGCCATCAACCGCAGCGATCCGGCCGAAGTGCTGATCCGGGCCAACCAGATCATCAACCAGGATACGCAGTCGGACCTGTTTGTCACCGTTTTTTACGCCGTTTGGAAGCCAGAAAGCCAGCGCATTGTCTACGCCAACGGCGGGCACAATCCGCCCGTGCTGCTGCACGCCGACGGCGGCCACAAGGTGCTGACCGATCACGGCATGGCCCTGGGGGTGGTGCCGCAAATCACCATGAAGAGCCACTCCATCCAGTTTTTGCCGGGTGACACGCTGCTGCTGTATACCGACGGCGTGACGGAAGCGATGAATGAAGATTTTGACGAGTTTGGCGTGGATCGATTGACCCAGGCGGCCAACCGGGTGCGCCGCTTTAGCGCCAGCAAAATTGCGGAAAGTATCACTCGCGCGGTGACGCTCCACGCCGGGGAGACACCGCAGTTTGATGACATCACCCTGGTTGTAATGAAGCGAGAGGCGGAAGACAGTTAGGTGCGACGCACTTGCTGCCGAGATTGGGCCAATCTTCAAGATTGGCCCAATCTGAAACTTAAGCAAAAGGACACACTATGAACGACGAACCACGCACAGTTGACAATCCCAACTTGAACCGGGCGGCACGCACCGGCAAGCGCACCGAAGATGAGCGCCTGCTGGAAGGGCCAGAACCGAACATCACTCCCTTTCACAAAACCGACACATGGCGCGTGATGCGCATCATGGGGGAGTTTGTGGAAGGGTTTGATGCGCTAGCAGAGCTGGAAACGGCCGTTACCATCTTTGGTTCCGCCCGAACCAAGCCAGGGGATGTGCATTATGAAACGGCCGTTGCCGTGGCCCAGAAGCTTGGCGAGGCGGGCTTTAACATCATTACCGGCGGTGGGCCAGGCATCATGGAGGCGGGTAACAAGGGGGCGCGTCAGGCAGGCGTGCAGTCTGTGGGCCTCAACATTGAGCTGCCATTCGAGCAGCACCTCAACCCCTACGTCGATCTCTCCATCGACTTCCGCTACTTTTTCATTCGCAAGGTGATGCTGGTCAAATATGCCCAGGCATTTGTCATTTTCCCCGGCGGCTTTGGCACGATGGACGAACTGTTTGAATCGCTCACGCTAATTCAGACCGGTAAGGTACAAAACTTTCCGGTGGTGCTGTTCGACACAGCCTATTGGGGCGGTCTGGTGGATTGGCTCAAAGGTGCCATGCTCACCGCAGGCAAAGTTGCGGCGGCAGATCTGGAGCTGCTCATTCTCACCGACTCCCCGGACGAGGTGCGCGATGTGATTGTGCGGGCGCACCAGGACCGCGAGTGGCGGCGGGCGCAGGAGGAAGGAGCGCGGCAGGCGGCGAAGGTGGCTTACGGCCGTCGCTAACTCCCCGATCCGGCACAGTGGCCCAAAATTTACGGCAGGTTTATACAATTTTGCGCCATTTTTTGTAAATTAGGCTATTGTCAATTCCAGCTCAAATAACTACGCTATAAGCGTGATTTATTTATCAACCCTCTACACACGATGTAAAGACTATGACACCAGAAAAGATCGGCCGGTATGAAATAAAACAGGAAATTGGGCGGGGCGGCATGGCGACGGTTTTCGAAGCGTACGATCCACGCTTTGAACGCACGGTGGCCTTGAAGATGCTGCCCCGTGAATTTATGCACGAGGCGGAGTTCCGCGCCCGCTTTACCCGTGAGGCCCGCACAATCGCCACGCTGGAACATCCGGCCATCGTGCCGGTGTACGACTTTGGCGAGGAAAATGGTCAGCCCTTTTTGGTCATGCGCCTGATGACCGGCGGATCATTGTCTGATCGGCTGGCGGAAGGGCCGATTCCGATTGATGAAGCGGCCGTCATTCTTAAGCGGCTGGGTTCGGCACTAGATCGGGCGCACAGCATGGGCATCATTCACCGTGACCTCAAGCCGAGCAACGTGCTGTTCGACCATTACGGCGACGCGTTCCTGGCCGACTTTGGCATCGTGCACGTCACATCCTCGACTAACGCATTGACGGCCAGCGGCAGCCTGGTGGGCACACCCACCTACATGAGCCCGGAGCAGGTGTATGGCGACAAGCAGCTAGACGGCCGTTCCGACATCTATGCTCTTGGGGTCATCCTCTTCCAAATGCTCACCGGCGCCACTCCCTACGACGCCGATACGCCCGCCCGCATGATGATGAAACACGTCATGGACCCCGTGCCACAAATTTTGAGCGTGCGCCCCGATTTGCCACCCGCCTGTAACGAAATTATCAACAAGGCGATGGCCAAAGAGCGGGATGATCGTTTTGCTTCGGCGACGGATTTGTCTTCGGCGTTAACGGCCGTTACCGAACGCAACCTGGAACAGCCCAGCCTGCGCAAGCTGGAGGCTGAGCTCAGCGAGATGAAGGCGGAGTTGATGGAAGAAACGCCGCCCGCGGTCACGCCGCCGGTTCGCACGGCCACCACGCCGGCGATGATGGATACCGCGACCGTTGTTCCACCACCACCGCCACCGCCGGTAAACAGCGGCGCTGGCCCGATGCACTTCCCCACGCCGACGGCCCAGCCGCAGGTTGTTAGTGGCGGGGTGCCCAAATGGATTTGGGGCGTTATTGGTTTGATTGTCATTCTGTGCATCGCTGGGGTGGCAGTTTTGGCCTCTGCCCTGGCTGATGGTGATCTGGCGCTTTTTGGCGATGATCCCACCAGTACGCCACGCGACAGAGACGAGGACGAAGAAGAAGAGGTGGATGAAGAAGCCACAGCCCAGGCGCTGGCGGCCATCGAAACAGAAGAAGCGGCCGCGGCAACTGAGGAAGCCATCCTGCCCACGCCGACTGAGGAAGAGGTGGCACCGGTTCCCACGGCTACCGACGTGCCTGCCGAAGCCACCCCCGATGTCGTTGCTACCCGCCAAAGCGCCGAGGCTACCCGCGCCGCGATTGCCAATGCCACCGCTACGGCCGAAGCCATTGCCAACCCGCCTACGCCACGGCCGTCTAGCGATCTGGACGCGCTTTATGGCCCCTTCAACGGCAGCCTGGTCCATGATACCGACGAATTCATCGAAACCGCCTATGCGGATCCAACCCCGGCTGACTTTGTGATGCAGGTGGAAATGGTCAATCCGTATGGCCCAGCCACGGGCAGCTGGGATTTTGGCCTTATCTTCCGCCAGCGGGATGTGGATGCTGAATTGCGCCGGGGGGTTCGCTCTGTGGTTGTTTGGTATTTGCACGTCCGTTCCGCGGGCGCCGACGCCTTCATACAGGAAGGCGAAGTTGATTTGCTCGATTTAAGCGAAGGGGGCAGCAATTTGTTTGAAGTGATTGCCATTGGTGAAGATGGGTACTTTTTCCTCAATGGTCAATATGTGACGGTGCTTGACCTTTCTTCGCGCACCAGCGGCGGCAACATTGCTTTGGGTACCGGTTTCTACGGCTCGAACGAGCTAAACGGCCAGGAAACCCAATACAACAACTTTAATTTGTACGCCGGCGATGCGGTATATGGCCCGAACAGCGGCGAGCTGGTGCACGTGATCGATGACCTCATCAAGCTAGAAACGGCCGATGTCGACGAACTCAATTTCATTGCCGAAGCGACTTTTGTCAATCCTTTTGCCGCTTCGGTAAAAGGTTGGGATTATGGGTTTTCGTTCCGCACCAATGGCTCGTATAAATATTGGCTGGTGCTGGCTTCTGAGGGCAACTGGGCTCTGGCCGACCGGCAGGGCAGCGCCGACAATGAGTTCACGGTTGCTGAGGGGGAACTGGATAATCTTAACCTGGGCGATGGGGAAACAAACTCGCTGCGCCTCATTGCCTGGGGCGACGTGGGTTATTTCTTCATTAATGATGAGTTTATAGATTCTTTGGACCTGTCGAGCAATGTGGATTCCGGGCAGATTGAAGTGATGACGGCGTTCTATTTTGACCACGAAATTGAGGGCGAAGCCACGGGCTTTGTTGATTTTACTATCTATCCGCTGCCCTAAAAAGTTGCTAGAATTTTCAGATAGGGCCAATCTTTAAGATTGGCCCTATCTCAGTAATTTGATCGCTCCCTGGTGACAAACCCCAGCAGCACAAACACAACACCAGCCAGCAACATGATGCCCGCCTGGAGGTAGACGCGGCTGAGCCAGGTGTCGGTAACGGCCGTTACCAACCCGACGGCCGTCCCGCGCAATGTGGTGGTCACCGCCGCCGGATCAACCGGGGTTTGCCGCAGCAAGAAGGTGGTAACGGCGGGGAAGAGAATGGCGATGAAGAGGATGAGAACGGCTGTGCCCAGCAGCGGCCAGCCCCACCAGTGACCCAACTCTGAAACAGAGCGTACCGCCAGCAGGGCGATCAGCAGTAGGCAGCCGATGGGCAGCAGCCAGAGCAGCCAGCCCCAGTCCTGGGCCAGCGTGAAGGTGCGCTGGAGGCGCAGAAGCTGCTCGCGCGCCTGGATCAATTCGGCATTTTGCGCCTGCTGTTCGGGGGGGAAGAGCGGAATGCGCACCAGGCCAAAGTCGCTGGTGAGCTGTGGATTGCTGTCCAGGGCCTGCACCAGCCGGGTATGGACTTCCTGGGTTACCTGGTCGGTGGGGATGCCGGGTGGCAGGCAGGCGGGAATGGTCACGTCTGGCCCCAGCAGCTCGGCGGGGTTGATGGGTTGGGTGCAGGCGGGCAAGCTGGTAACGATGTTGCCCACCACCTCCAGCCCTGGCTGGCCGCGAAAGCGATCCAGCAGTGGGGTGGTGTCGATGGTCAGCTCGGCGTTCTCCAGGTCGCCGCCTTCCAGCAAATCGTAGACGGTATCAACGGCCGTATCCGTCTGTGCCTCAATCCAGCCGGGCGGCAGCAAGGTTTCCATCGACTGTTGCAGCAGCGCTTCGTCCAGATTGATGGGTGCCAGGCCGCGCTCCCGCGCCTGCTCCTCCAGCGTCTGGGCCACAAAGGCAGGCACCGCCGCCACCACCAGCTGGTCCACGTTGGCCAATGACTCTTTGAAAATTTCCCGGTCAGCTACGACGGTAAATAAATTGGTGAGGAAAAGGGCAAAAACGGCCGTAACCACAAAGCCAATGGCCACTACCCCCGCTAAAAATCGTAAACATCCACGCATGTTGGTCTCCGTTGTTGGTGATCGGTAATCCGTAATCGGTGAAAAGTGATAAGTGATAAGTGAAAAGTAATCGGTGTTTGGTGTTTGGTCATTTGTAATGTCGCGGCGCGACTGTTTTGTTTACGGTGCTTGGTAGGTCAGTGAGCAGTTTAACCGAAAAGTAACGCGCTCTTTCCCACCGTTTACCGTTTACT
>CAUJGI010000540.1 GCA_963169155.1 Chloroflexota bacterium | reverse complement strand
GTCGTGAATTTGCAGCTTGTCGGAGAAGTGAACCTGTTTCAGGGCGACGGCTTCCCCTGTCAGCCGGTCGGTGGCGCGGTAGACGATGCCCATGCCACCCTCGCCGAGTTTTGCTTGGAGGTGGTAACGGCCGTTAATTGTGCCAACTATTTGCTCTGAAAATGCGGTTTTGTTTTGATCCGCTAACTGACGATACAGCTCAATAATTCGACGGTTTTCAGGAACCAACGTGCGGAACTTTTCGCGGCTGGCTTTGGTGGCAATATTGGCAGCGCGTTTTTGGAGTTCGGCATATGCTTGCCGCAGAACGGTTGTTGCCCGCCCATCATCTAACTGACCAAATGCTTCATACAGATGTAAGGCTGTGCCTGCCCATTCCCACTCACCCTCAAACGACTTCTCTTGCAGATGCTCCCACACCTGCTCCGCATACTGTTGTGCCTTGGCCAAATTGTCCAGACGGGCAAAGGTTGTTGCTAACCCAGCCCACGTTTCCACCAGAGTAGGCGTCTGGCTAAGGTTGGCTTGTAGCGATTCGGCCGTTTGGTAAGCATTCAATGCCTCCTCCTGCTCCTGACTGTTCAGCAGCAAATGCCCCAACATATTCCAACTGTACGCCTCAGACCAAATATGGTTTAGTGCCTGTTTTTGCTTGATTGCCTGCTGCAAGTATTGCTTTGCGTGGGCAAAGTCACCGATTGCATGGTAGGCCACACCGATGTTGTTGAGTGAAAAACTATAATTGGGCCAGTTACCAACCTGGCGGCTCAATACCAAACTGTCGGATATGGTGGCAATGGCCCGCTCATACTTGCCCAAGTTGCTATAAAGGATCCCCATATTGTTGAGCAAGATTGATTCACCATACACATACCCTATCTGCTGGGCAATCTTTAGTGCCTCTTGAAAATACGCTTCAGCCTGCTCAAACTCACCCAGCATCCGATGCATACTAGCTAGATTTGATAGCACTTTTTGTATTTCAACAGGGCTATTTTGGGCACGGCCAAGCTGTAGGGCCTCCTCATGATACTCGATACTGTGTCTTAGATTGCCCGAATAACTGGCCAGCACGCCCCTGGCATTGCATAACTGAATGTGCTCCAAAGGTTGATCAATATGTTCAAGAATCGAAGAAGCTTGTTCAAGCTTTTCAATCGCTTCCGTCAGCATTCTACGGTCTCTTAGCACAGTTGCCTGTTGAATTAGCGCGCGCAATTCATATATCTTTAAGTTATGAATCTGTGCCTGTTCAACTGACTGCGCAAATATGTCCATTGCTTCGGTGAACTGCCCACTTTTGAAGTAAAACTGTCCTTGTTCGATCAGAACGCCAACTTGCTTCTGCTTATCGTCCAATGACCGAGCCAGCTCAGCTAGCGTGTGCAATGTTTCCTGTTGTAGATCAATATCACCGGTAAATCGATATGCTTCTAAACAAGCCTCATGCAAAATGTAACGCTTATCGAAGTCATCAGCTACGCTCAAGGCCAGGGCGCGGTTGAAATAGCGTAGGGCGTCTTGATGCGCATATTGGGCAGCGGCTTGCTGCCCGGCAATTTCAACGTAGGTGCGTTCTTTGTCTTGATTCTGGGCTTCGTGCCAATGGTAAGCTAACCGCACCGCCTGCGTCTCGTCGTCGGGATGCACGGATTCAATGGCCAATGCTATTTCATCGTGTAGGCTGTTTTTTTCTATTTGGCTCAGTTCAGCGAGCAACCCATCACGAATCTTGCCGTGGCTAAACTGCCAAACGCCATTTTGCACCTCCAAAATGGCGGCATCCGCACACAAGGGAAGCCATACATTTGCAATGTCGAGACCATCACTTAAGTATTGAATCAAAGAAAGTTCTAGCTCGCGACCAGCAACGGCCGTTTTGACTAATAACGCTCTCGCATCAGACGATAACTTACTAACCCGCCGCTGGACAATATCTTGAATACCATTCGGCAGCAGCGTCTCTGGCAACGTCATTTGACCAATGTCACCAAGACGTCCTGCTTCCTCTGCTAAAGCACGCACAACCTCAACCGCGAAGAAAGCGTTGCCTTCCGTTTCGCGCTGGAGCAATGCTTGAATCGCTTCAGCACGTCCCGCATCACCAAGCATCGCCGCACTGAGGTCGCTCATTGCATCTGCTGTCAGGCGCGGCAAAAATAAATGGGTCATGCCGTCTAGTTCAGTGGGCAATGTGGGCCGCTCGTCACTACGATAGCTGCCCAAAATGAGCAGTGAGTATTCTGTGACCAGACGAGTGAGATAGGGTAAAGGTAATAAACTGGCCTCGGCGATGTGTAAATCTTCCAGGATGAGGAGCAACGGCCGTTCTGCCTGCCAAAACAGCCGAGCAATGGTGGTAAACAGACGGGCCTGCGCCGCGTCTTCCTTCAGCTCGGGGGCCGGTTCTACCGCCCGATGCAGCAGTTGCGCAATATCTGGCACCAGCGGCAGCAGCACGCTGGCCGTCAGGTCATCTACTTGCGGCAAGGTGGCTACCAGCTGACGCACTGGGGCACGCCATACTTCGTATGGTTGGCCACCATCTTCCGATGTTTGGCCAAGCAGCACCTCAAAACCGGCCACCAACGCCTGCGTGCGCAGCTCATTCAGCAGCCGCGTCTTACCCACGCCGCTCTCGCCGCCAATGAGCCAGGCGGAGCCGTGTCCATCGGTTGCTTTTTCTAGCGCAGCAGCGAGCTGGGCCATCTCCGCTTCGCGCCCCACAAATTTGGCGGCTTGCAGGTAGCTTTCGCGAATAGCGGCCGTTTCTGGCGGTGGTGGTTGGTCTAACGCGGCGGCCAAGGCAAACAGCGCTTCGGGGGCAGTGGGGAAGCGTTCTTCGGCTGTTTTGGCCAGGAGTTGGGTGAGGAACGGCCGTATCCGCACATCAATCTCTTCTAGTTCAGGTTCATTGTCCAGCACCCGGTCCAGGAATTTGTGGTCAAAGGGGGCGAAGGGATGTTGGCCAACAAGCAGCTGATAAAAAATGATGCCTACGGCATACAAATCGGCCGTCTGGCAGTAGCGTTGGCCTTCAAACAGTTCCGGGGCCATGTAAAGCGGCGTGCCAGCCGAATCACTGCCTATCTGCGCATTGGCAGAAAGGCCGAAATCGAGGACCCGCACACGGCCGTCTACCACCAACACATTGTCGGGCTTGAGGTCACGATGCAGCACACCGCGTCGATGCAGGTAGGCCAGCGCCTGCAACAGCTGCTGAATCAGTTCGATTTTGCGCTCAAACGATTGGTCTTGGGCGGCCGCCAGAATAGTTTGCGGTTCGGGCAGGTAAGTCATGGTGAAAAACGGCCGTTTCTCCCCATCAAAGCCATAATCCAGCACGCTGATGATATTCGGGTGCCGAAGTCCGGCCAGAATCTGGAACTCGCGGGCCAGCGCCAGGCGCAGATCATCTTCTGTTGCGCCAGTGGTCAGACTATCGTTCACTTTTAAGTGATCAGAGAGATGCACCTGCTTGAGCGCCACCGTTTCGCCCGTCAACCGATCGATGGCGCGGTAGACAATGCCCATGCCACCTTCGCCCAGATTTTCTTGGAGGTGGTAACGGCCGTTAAAAAGTTGTTTCATTGGCTCAAGTTTGCTGGCAACATACATTTTCATTACCATTCTGCTGCGTTCAGCCAAATCCAAATTCACCTCAAGCTTATTCAATTTTAGGGAGAGTCGACTGCCTTGAGGTAGGTCTTTGGCTTCCTCAAAACATACACGCGCCGCCTGTACCTGCCCAGTTTGCACCAATATTTGACAATAAAGGACCAATACCTGCAAGCGAATGTGATGCAACGTGGCCGCAGATAAGGCTTGATCAAAGTAAGCTGCGGATGTGGCAGGCAATCGGGTCAGTCTGGTAAGCGTATCGAAACGCTCACACAACCTGTCTGTTCCGGCTTGACCCGCCTCTCGCGCTGCCAATATTTGAGCTACTGCCAAATAGACCAGGCCAAAGGACTGGTCCATCTCTAACGTCTGGTGTTGTTGAAAATGGTTTACGGCCGTACCCAGAGCGGCGCTAAAATCTCCTAAAGCAGCCTGACTAAGCGCAATATACCCAAAATCTTGGCCCGTATCCGCCAGCGCCTTGAGCGCCAGTTTCACCTGAAGTGCCTGCTTCAATTGATCGATGGCTTGTTGATACGCTTCTTGCTCAAAATAGAGTGTGCCCAAGGCTGAGTACGTAAAAGCAAGCCCCAATTGGTCGCCAATTGCCTGGCAAATCACCAGACTCTGCTGATAGTAATCGTGAGCCGCAAGGTCGTTGCCCTGGATTTGGGCAATATAGCCCAGACGATTAAGACTGGAAGCAATACCAAGCTGTTCACCAATGGCCTGGCGCACAACCAGGCTTTGCTGATAGTAACCTTGAGCTATCCCATACTCACCGTGGAACTGGGCCAGGCGCCCGAGATTGCCTAGCCCAACAGCTATAAACCGCTGGTTGCCGCTGGTTCGGCTCACAGCCAGGCTCCGCTGATGAAAATTTTCGGCGGCCACGTAGTCTCTCTGGAATTGAGCAACCAATCCCAGGTTACTGAGCGCATAAGCCGTCCCCTCGTGGTCGCCAATGGTCTGGCAGATGGACAGGCTTTGCTGGCAGTAATCCCGAGCGCCCGTAAAATCCCCTTTAATCCGGGCAACAAGGCCCAGGGTGTTAAGACTCAGCGCCAAACTGGACGGATCTCCCACCTGTGGTGCCAAACTGAGCACCAATTGGGCGGACGCCTCCGCTTTGTCGTATTGGCCTTGCCGCCAAAAGGAGCTGGCCTGCTCATTCAACAGGGCAACGCGCCGCCTATCCACAGCGGGTAATAACGCCAGGCCGCGGTGAATCAAATCGTGCGCCTTTTTGTGATCTCCTGTAATCCAGACAAGGTGTTGCACAACTGGCACCAGATAAGCCAATTCCTTCTCTTCATCACCAACCATCCGCCAATGCTCCAACAAGAGCGGGTAATACCGGGCATCCTCTGCATAGACAGCTTCGATGGTCAAGGCCACCAGACGATGCGCCTCGCGGCGCTGTTCCGGTTTCAACTGGTTCAGGATGGTTTGGCGAAGCTTGTCGTGGCTAAACAGCCACTGGTTTTCTTGTACCATCAACACGGCCGTTTCCAAAACACGCTGCAACCAATCAGCAACATTAATTTCCGCCGCCAATACAGCCAGAAGGCGCAAATCTAACCGCCGCCCCATGACTGCGGCCAGCTGCAGCAAGGGTTGATCCTTGATCATTACTCTTTGCACGCGGCGCTGCAACAAAGCCTCCATGCCGCTGGTAGAGACGGCCGTCGGCAGTGTCATCTGCCCAATGTCTGACAGTTTTTGCGTCTCCTCAGCCAGGGCGCGCATTACCTCGACAATGAAAAAGGTGTTGCCTTCGGTCTCTTGTGTAAGCAAAGAAACAATATGAGATGTGCTGGCGGATTCGCCCAACATGGCCTTGCTGAGCTGGGTAATTTCATCATCGCTCAGACGCTCTAGAAGGAGAACCTCTGCTCCTGGCAACTCATTGCCGATATCGGCTCGTTCATCATAGCTGTAGCTCCCTACCACCATCACCTGGGGCAATTGGGGCAGCGCCTTTAGCAGCTGGGTGACAGGCCCCATGCTTTCCTGCGCCCACTGCAAATCATCCAGCAACAGCAGGGTAGGCTGTGGCTGCCGCTTGAGAACGGCCGTTAACGTAAACGCCAGACGCTGTTCATTAGATATACCATCCAGTTTAGGCGCTGCGGGAATGGTCCTTCCTAACAGGCCCGCCACAGAAGGCACGATCTCTTGCAAAACGCTCGCTTCCAGATCGTTCAGCTCTGTGCCCAAGACAAGGCGTGGCACAATTTCTTGCCACAGCTGGTACAAAACGCCGCCTTTGGCAACGGTTTGACCGGTTAACACGCGCCACCCGGTCACCAGGGCATAAATGCGAAGCTCCTCCAGCAAGCGGGTTTTGCCAACCCCACTTTCGCCACCAATCAGCCAGAAAGAGCTGTCGCCACTTTTGGCCTTGTCTAAAGCGGCTTTAAGTTTGGCAATTTCAGCCCCACGGCCAATAAAGGTTGCAGCTTGAAGGTAGCTCTCACGAATAGCGGCCGTTTCTGGGGGCGGTGGCCGGTTCATTACTTCGGCCAGCACCGTCAGGGCTTCAGGGGCAGTGGCAAATCGTTCCTGGGCCGTTTTGGCAAGCAGTTTTTGCAGAAACGGCCGTATGCGCCCATCCACATCAGCCCAATCCGGCATCTCATCCACTACACGATCCAGGAATTTAAAATCAAATGGCTCAAAGGGATGTCTACCTGTACACAGCTGATAAAAAATGACACCTACGGAATACAAGTCGGCCGCAAAGCTGAACGGCTCACCCTGGAATATCTCTGGCGCTAAATAGAGCGGCGTGCCGATGGACTCGCTGACCATCTTGTCGCTGGCGGAAAGACCAAAATCCAATACGCGCACACGGCCACTCGTCACCATCACATTGTCTGGCTTCACATCACGATGCAGCACGCCGCGTCGATGCAGGTAGGCCAGGGCCTGCAATAGCTGCTGGATAAGCTCAATTTTGCGTTCCAGGGATTGATCTTTTGCCGCTGCCAGGATGTTTTGGGATTGCGGCAGGTAAGTCATGGTGAAAAACGGCCGTTTCTCCTCATCAAACCCATAATCTAACACGCTGATGATGTGTGGATGGCGCAGCCCGGCCAAAATCTGGAACTCGCGGGCCAGCGCCAGGCGCAGATCATGCTCTGTTGCGCCAGTGGTCAGACTATCGTTCACTATTAAGTGATCAGAGAGATGCACCTGCTTAAGCGCCACCGTTTCACCCGTCAACCGATCGATGGCACGGTAAACGATCCCCATACCGCCTTCGCCCAATTTTTCTTGGAGGTGGTAACGGCCGTTTACAACTTTTGAACCCTGGAACATACCCTGTTTCATGATACCTGCACGCAATTTATGCTACTATCACTCGATTTTCTAAAGGTGAACATAGCGAAGATGGCCTAATTTGCCAGCAAAGGGTGAAGGATACGATAAAGATGCCGGGCAACGGCTATGCCATTGTCGCCTGGTACACAGGAGGTAACGGCCGTAACCAGTCTAACTGCCATCGTGCCGCTTTTCTGTCCACAAACTTACGCTATGATTATAGGTAGAGTACCATCTATTTAGTCAACCAACCCAACGTCCGGTCACAATTTTGGCTGGATAGTCTCTCCCTTGCGAGGAATTATGTCAACTACCGAATACAAACCCGGCCTTTCCATCGAAGATTTGCCGCCAGAGCTGCGCCAAAAAGCGCCGCTTAAATTGGCCTCCAACGAAAATCCGCTGGGACCCTCTCCCCTGGCGCTGCAAGCCATTCGCGACAGTCTGGAAACACTGAACATTTACCCCTCCAAACAGCTGGAATGGCAGCTGCGTCAGGCCATCGCCGCCTCGATTAGCGACCAGCTTGGCCCGGAGCACATCGTCATTGGCAGCGGCGGGATTGAGGTGCTGGAGTTTGTCGCCCGCAGCCACCTCACCACACCCCACGCCGCCAGCGCCCTGCCCCGGCAGTCGTTTCCGTTTTTGGCCCGATTTAGCGGCCGTTCCGGCAACCCCATCCACTTTTTCGATTTGGATGAGGTAGATTTTAGCTACCACCCCGAGCGCATCGCCGCCGCCATCACGCCAGAAACCCGGCTGGTTTACGTGTGCAATCCCAACAACCCCACCGGCACCTATTCTACGGCGGAGCAGGTGCAGCAAATCATGGCCATCGTGCCCAACGACGTGCTGCTCATCCACGACGAGGCGTACGTTGATTTTGTGGACGCGCCGGACTTCCCCGACCTGCTGCCGGAGGTACTGGCCGGTAAAAACCTGTTCCTCATGCGCACCTTTGCCAAAATTTACGGCCTGGCGGCGCTGCGGCTGGGGTTCGGCATTGCGCCGCCCGCCGTCATCGAGCGCGTCGCCGGGGTGAAGCGCAACTTCCACATCAACAAGCTGGCGCTGGTGGCAGGTCTGGCGGCGCTCAACGACGCCGAGCACCGGGAGCGCACCGTGGCCAACAACGCCGCGGGCAAGCAGTGGCTGACGGCGCAGCTCACCCAATTGGGCTGCCGCGTCTGGCCCAGTCAGGCCAACTTTGTCCTGTTCGCACACGAAACTGTGCCCGCCCAGGCGATGATTGATGGCTTGATGGCGCAGGCGATCATCGTGCGCCCGGCGTTTGGGCTGGACAACCACATCCGGCTCAGCATCGGCACGCCGGAACAGAATGCGCGGCTGATTGAGAGTTTAACGGCCGTTCTACAACAAGTTTAAGAGGAACACAGAGGGGCACAGAGAACCGCAGAGTTACACAGAGTTTTTCTCTGTGCATCTCTGTGACTCCTCTGCGTAACTCTGTGTCCCGCTTTTCTAAAATGACCAAATCCCCCACCCTCCCCACCCAACCCCTGGCCGACACCGAGCGGGATTTTTTGATACGGCCGTTCCTCATCGAAACCGATCCGCAAGAAACGCACGAGGAACCACACCGCCACAACTTCCAGGAAATCCTCTGGGTGCGCTCTGGCCAGGGCCAGCATGCCATCGACGGCCGTTTGCTCACCATCCAGCCCCACACCTTTTACCTC
>CAUJGI010000539.1 GCA_963169155.1 Chloroflexota bacterium | reverse complement strand
TCAAGTGCAGCGCCTGCTCTCCTTGCTGCTGTACCCGCATACGGCCGTACGCGCCGAGGCTGCCACCCTGCTTGCCAACAGCCAGGGACAATCCGGCCTGTGGGGTCACGGCATCTCCGGCGACTACCCCATTTTGCTGCTGCGTGTTGCCGACGAAAATCCCGGCGATATGCTGCCGCTGCTGCTGCGCGCCCACACCTACTGGCGGCGGCGCGGCCTGCGGGTGGACCTGGTGCTGCTCAACCAGCAGGACTCCAACTATGGCCAGATGGTACAAAGCAATATTTTCCGGGCAGTGCACCGGCTGGAAAGCGAACAGTGGCTGAACCGGCGCGGCGGCATTTTTATTCTGCGGGCCGACCAGATGAGCGAAGCCGATTTTACCTTGCTGCAAACGGCCGCCCGCGTTGTGCTGCAAGATGCCTACGGTACCCTGGAAGCCCAACTGGCCCAGATGGCCAACCGCCCGGCCCGGCTGCCCACCTTCCAGCCCACGTTGCCATCGCAGGAAACGGCCGACCTCCTGGCCCCACTGCCGCGCCCCACCAACCTCCAGTTTGACAACGGCTGGGGTGGCTTCTCGCCCGACGGCAAAGAGTACGTCATTTACCTGGAGCCGGGCGCGGCGACACCCGCGCCGTGGATCAACGTCATTGCCAACGAGCAGTTTGGCTTCCTGGTGTCGGAGACGGGCGGCGGCTACAGCTGGGCCACCAACAGCGGTGAAAACCGCCTGACCAGCTGGCGCAACGATCCCGTCAGCGATGTGCCTGCCGAAGCGCTTTATCTGCGCGACGAAGAAACGGCCGAAATTTGGAGCCCCACGCCGCAGCCCATCCCCGCCAACGCGCCTTACCAGGTGCGCCACGGCGCGGGCTACACCATCTTCGAGCATCACAGCCACAACCTGAAGCAGAAGGTGCACCTCTTTACCGCGCCCGATGCCCCGGTGAAGATTGTGCAGCTGCGCCTGGAAAACGGCGCCGCCCGACCGCGCCGCATCACCGCCACCTACTACGCGGAATGGGTGCTAGGCACCGAGCGCAGCAGCACGCAGCCGTTCATCATTCCCGCGTACCGGCCGGCACAGCACGCCTTGCTGGCACGCAACCCCTACAACGCGGAATTTGGCGAGGCAGTTGCCTTTTTGGCGGCCAGCCGGGAGCCGCACGGCTTTTCGGCGGACCGTACCGAGTTTTTGGGGCGACTGGGCAGCCTGAGCCAGCCCGCCGCCCTGGGGCGCATTGGCCTGAGCAATAATGCCCAGGTGGGCACCGACCCGGCGGCCATCATGCAGCTGCACCTGGATTTGCCGCCCGGCGGCAGCGAAACCGTCTATTTCCTGCTCGGCGAAGGGCAAAATGAGGCCGATGCGCTGGCCCTCGTTGAGCGCTTCCAGCAGGTGGAGCATGTCAACGCTGCCTGGCAGGGCACGGCCGATTTGTGGGAAGATGTGCTGGGCACAATTACGGTAGACACGCCGGACCCGGCGATGAATGTGCTGCTCAACCGCTGGCTGCTGTACCAGGCCCTGGCCTGCCGCATCTGGGGCCGGTCGGCGCTGTACCAATCCAGCGGGGCGTATGGCTTCCGCGACCAGCTGCAAGATGTGATGGCTGTGCTGCACGCCCGACCCGATCTGGCGCGGGAGCATTTGCTACGCTCGGCGCGGCACCAGTTTGAAGCGGGCGACGTGCTGCACTGGTGGCATCCGCCGTCGGGGCGCGGCGTGCGCACGCGCATCACCGACGACCTGGTGTGGCTGCCGTACGTGACGGCCGTTTACTGCCAGACCACGGGGGATACGGCCGTTCTCGACGAAATGGTGCCGTACCTGACGGGTGAGCCGCTGGGCAAAAATGAAGAGGAGCGCTACGGCCAGTACAACCAGACGGAAACGGCCGAATCGCTGTACGAACATTGCTGCCGGGTGCTGCAGCACGCGGCCACCCAGGGCCGCCACGGTCTGCCGCTCATGGGTGGGGGCGACTGGAACGACGGCATGAACCGCGTCGGCATTCATGGCCAGGGCGAAAGCATCTGGCTGGGCTGGTTCCTGGCCGCCACGCTGCAAGCCTTTGCCGAACTATGCCAGGAGCGCGGCGACAGCAACCGGGCGCAAACATTGCGCGAGCAGGCCAAATCATACCGCGACGCCATCGAAATGGAGGCGTGGGATGGCGATTGGTACCTGCGCGCCTTCTACGACGACGGCACGCCGCTCGGCTCGCACAAAAACCGCGAGTGCCGCATCGACGCCATTGCCCAATCGTGGGCGGTGCTGACCGGGCTGGGCGATGCAAAACGGGTGCGGCAGGCGATGACGGCCGTTGAACAGCACCTCATCAACGAAGAAGAGCGGCTCCTGCTGCTGTTTACACCGCCGTTTGACCAGACGCGCCAGGACCCCGGCTACATCAAGGGTTACCTGCCGGGCATTCGCGAAAACGGCGGGCAGTACACCCACGCCGCGCTGTGGACCATCTGGGCTTATGCCGAGCTGGGCGAAACGGAGAAGGCCGAAGCGCTCTTCCGGCTGATCAACCCCATCTACCGCGCTGATACGCCGGAAAAGGCGGCGCATTACGCGGTGGAACCGTACGTCATTGCTGCCGATGTGTACGGCGTGGCCCCGCACCAGGGGCGCGGCGGCTGGACCTGGTACACTGGCTCCAGCGGCTGGATGTATCGGTTGGGGATTGAGGGGATTTTGGGCCTGCGGCGCTGCGGCGACATTTTGCAGATCAAGCCGCAGATTCCCCCGTCATGGCCGGGGTTTGCGGTGGTGTACCGGTACGGCCGTTCCACCTATCACATCACCGTAGAAAACAACCCAGACAGCGCCCCCGAACTGTGGCTGGACGGCCAGGCGCTCACATCGGGCCGGGAGATTCCGCTGGTGGATGACGGCCGTAGGCATGTGGTTAAGTTGGCTTAGGGATGGGGGATTGGACCAGCTTTAATCTCTAACCGTGAAACGTGAAACGGGAAACGTGACCAGAGAGAATCACGTTTCCCGTTTCACGCCCCAAAATTCCAAACAGCAAAGAGGAGCCCAAAATTTTTAGCGCACTGCGGGCAGCACTTCCTGGGCATAAAAGCGGAAAAAGCCCATCTGGTCTCGGCCGATCTGGTGGATGTAAACGTGGTCGTACCCGGCGTCGATAAATTGCTGGATGCCCTCGATGTGCTTTTGCGGGTCGGGGCCACAAATGATGTTTTTAACGGCCGTTGGCTCATCTACCAGCTTGACGGCCTGCTCAAAGTGGGCCACCGTGCGCAGTTCCTGGCTTAGCTCACCGGTCAGGCCGCTGTTGGGCCAGATTTTGTGCACCGTTCGCCGCGCTTCTGCTTCGCTCTCCGCCCAACAGACTGCCAGCTGGCCGTAGCGCGGTTTGTCCTCTCCGCCCGCCTCGCGGAACTGTTCGATGATGTCGGACTTGGGCGCCAGGCCGATCAGCCCATCGGCGATTTGCCCCGCGGCGCGTACGCTTTGCGGGCCGCTAGCCGCCATCATGATCTGCGGCAGCTTGTCTGGCAGCGTGTAAATTCGGGCGTCTTCCACATCGTAAAATGTGCCCCACCAGCTAATGTTTTCGCCACTCCACAACGTGCGGATCAGCTCCACTGCCTCAGCCAGCATCTCCAGGCGAATGTCAAAGGGGGGCCAGCGGTCGCCCAGCACGTGCTCATTGAGATTTTCCCCGGTCCCCACGCCTAAAAAGAAGCGTCCGGGCATCATGGCGGCCGCGGTGGCCGCGGCTTGGGCAATGATCGCCGGATGAATGCGCTGGATGGGGCAGGTGACGCCCGTGCCTAGCTTCAGGGTTTGGGTCGCCTGGGCAATGCCGCCAATGACGCTCCATACAAAAGGGCTGTGCCCTTGCTCGCTAATCCAGGGATGGTAATGGTCCGATATCATGGCGAAGTCAAAACCGACTTCTTCGGCGCGCTGTGCATAGAGGACCAGATCCGAAGGGTTGTGTTCTTCACTTGAAAGAGCGTACCCGAATTGTGTCATGGGTTTAATCCTTTTGTCTTACTTGCCAAGATTGGGTCAATTTTGAAGAGTGGCCCAATCTAAAAATAGTCGCTCACAAAATATTGTTCTCTGGCTGAGGGAGGAGGGTGAGAACGGCCGTTTCCACCGCACTCAACCCATCCGTCTTTTTCTGGCGGCCAGACTGCACCCGATCCACCAGCGTGCCAGCCTGGTAAGCGGCCAAAACATGGGGGTGCACGTAATATTGGCGGCAGACGGGATAGGTGTTGCCCAGTTGGGCGGCGGCGTGTTTTACGGCCGTCATCATCTTCTCTTCTGCCTGCGCTTCCGACTCGGCTGGACCCAGTTCCGCCAGCTTTTCGGCGGCGGCGATGGTAGCACCCCAGGTGCGGAAATCTTTGGCGGAAAACGCTTGCTCCGTGTGCTGGCGCAGGTAAACATTGACGTCGGTAGACGTAATGTCACAGGTGGCCCCATCTTCCCCAACGTATTGGAACAGGTGCTGGCCGGGCAGCTCCTGGCATTTTTGCACCAGCCGCGCCAGGCGGCGATCCTGCAAGCTTACTTCCTGAAGCTTGCCGCCTTTACCGGAAAAAGAAAAGGTGATGTGGCTGTGGGAAACGGCCGTATGCTCATCGTGCAGCGTGGTGAGACCGTAACTGCCGTTTTCTTGGGCATAGGCCACATTGCCAACACGCAGCAGCGTTTTGTCCAGCAGGCTCACCACCAAAGCTACCACTCGCCCCCAGGACAACTTGCGGCTGCGTAAATCAGCATCTACCTGGGCGCGCAGGGCAGGCAGCGCTTCCCCAAAGGCGCGCATACGGCCGAACTTAACCAGATTGCGCACTTCATGCCAGTCTGGATGGTAAATGTACTGCTTGCGCCCTTTTTCATCCCGTCCCGTGGCCTGGATATGGCCAGCAGGCAAACGGCAAATCCACACGTCGGTCCAGGCTGGCGGAATCACCAGCGATTCCAGACGCGCCCGAATCTTTTTCTCGGTGACGTGCCTGCCTGCTTCATTCAGGTACGCAAAACCGCGGCCCCACCGCTTACGGTGATACCCCGGTTCGCTGTCGTTGACGTAGCGCAAGCCCGCCTGCAATGCGAGTTCTTCCATGTGATTTTATTGAAAAAAACACTGGCGTCATACAAACGCCAGTGCCTTAACATTTTTAGTTTATCGGGTGGTTTTAGGAACGGGCCTCTTCATTGATGCCGCTGCGGAGCCAGCCGCCTTCGGCCAGCTTGGTCAGCTTCTTGTTGGTGGCCCCTTCTTCATCGAGGGTTTCTTGCAGCCAGTTGGCCATATCGTCATAGCCAAGCTCTTCGGCATAGGTGCGGGCCGTACCGTAAGCGGCAATTTCGTAATGCTCCACGCGCTGCGCGGCGCCAATCAGGGCCGCATCTTTTACCACCGCGTGGCCTTGGGCATTGATGATGGTTTCGCCTTCTTTTACCAGGCCCTTCATCGCTTCACATTCATCACCGGCGCTGGTGGTGCCCAGACGGGTAAAAATCTTGTCCAGCCGGGAAACATGGTTACGCGTCTGGTCCAAATGATGGTCGAAGGCCTGTCGCAGATCAGGGGTTGAGGCCGCCTGGGACATCTTCGGCAGCGCGCTAATGAGCTGCTGCTCGGCGCTGTACAGGTCACGTAGTTCATGAACAAATAAATCGTGCAAGTTACTTAAATGGTGCATCTTTACTTTACCTCCAATAGGCGATTCAAAAGTATGGGTTTACAGTGCGCTATGTGCTGGTGATTGGTTGCTGGCAAATAGCGCCAGTTTTCTAGAGGTGAGTATACAAAGGGTGGCTCTTGTTCGAATGTGCTGTGGGCATAGTGGGCGGATACAGAATGTGTATATTTTGCCGGTAGGTTACTCTTTTTGCACCCAACGGCCGTTGTCCCCCTTCTCATATTTATTTTTTACAGCCGACCAGGCCACCTTGTGCGCCGTCTCTTCTCGATCGGCATCACCGCGCCGTTCCGAGGGATCCGCATACTCGTCCCAGGCGCTGTTGAAGGCTGCCTGGTAAATTTCCTGGGCGTGTTTAGGCAGGTTGTCGCGGACGCTGTCCGGTAAGTCAGAAAGGTTTTTATAGGGCATTTTCAATTCTCCTTATGTCCGAGGCTGACATTTTTGCGCCTCAAACATTCCAAGCCTGCGTCGTGCTGCATTTCCCGGTGTTCACCCACTTAAAAAAGAAGGAACCGAATCGGTGAGATTCGGTTCCTTCACGGGAAGAAGAACGGTCCAGGAGAGCAGACCACGAGGGCAAATTAAGAACTGTCTCAATCAGGCAAAAGCAGTCAACAAAAAGATAAAAATAAAAACCGCTTTGGCCTAGAGGACAGTTGTGTCACCTTTTAGGAATAGGAATAGCCGTAGTGGCGGTAAACATTGTTTAGCCAGGCGGAGGTGGCTACCTGCGGCCAATTGTCTTTGTCAAAACCTGGGGCATCTTTGAGCACTTCTTTATCCACGTTCAAAACGATCTCTTCACGGTTTTGGTTAATGGAGAAGGCATTCCAGGGAATGGCAAACAGCTTATTGCCCAGGCCCATGAATCCACCGAAAGAAAGGACGGCGTAGGCCACACGGCCGTTGCTCAAATCCACCATAATTTCTTCCAGTTCACCCAGGTTTTCGCCCGCTTTGTTGACCACATCGGTCCCTTTCAGGCTGCCAGCAGAGAGCAGATTAACGCTGCTATTTTCCATTGCACATCTCCTTATACTTCCAGGTCTCTCGCTTGTTGTTCAACTGACTCATGGATACGCTGTCAGATTGAAAAAGCTTATGGCCTTAAGTATAGGCAACAGCGCGCCCGGTTCTATGGGCAGAGATACAAATGAGGGATATACAATATGTACATTTCACCAGCGGGGAAAGTTCGTCTGGCTATTCCAGAGCAGCGACGAGATCGCGCAGCAGCGCCTTCTGCCCCGAAAGCGTCGACGATAGGGCAAGTTTTGGGATCGGAAACGGCCGATTCAATCCGGTGCGTTTTCCGCAGCTAGCCGAAAGGCTTCATCCCGGGGCGATATGGAAATAGGCGGTTACGCTTCCCCCCGCTCATTCGCCCCGCCTGCCGATGGCTGTTAAAATGGTCTTATCAGGCGATGAAGCTCGCCATCTCTATATTCCGAGAAAACCGCCACCTGGCTGACAGCTTCTACCAACGAGCATTGCCCTGGTAGGAGCTTTTTTTGTTGAGACAAAATGAAGGAGTTTGCTGTTGAATCGTTATTTTTTGATTGCCGTGGGCGCGGCGTTGGGCGCCAATGCGCGCTACCTGGTGGGGATGTGGGCCAGCGGCCGTTTTGGCACAGATTTTCCCTACGGCACGTTTTTGGTAAACATCAGCGGCAGCTTTGTGCTGGGCTTTTTGCTCAGCCTGAGCACGGGGCGGATGCCGCTCTCGCCAGAGGCGCGCCTGCTGCTGACAGTGGGCTTTTTGGGCGCCTTCACCACCTTTTCCTCGTACGCGGTGGAAAGCCTGAACCTGTGGCGCTATGCCGGGGCGTGGCGCACGCTGCTCAACGTGATGGGCAACAATGTGGTGGGATTGTTAGCGGCCGTTCTGGGCCGGGCCGCGGCCGACTGGCTGCAAAGGGGAGGCTAAACATTAGCTGCCAAAAAGCTTGCCCCAGACGCTCCCTTCTGATTTTTTCTTCTTGATGGCTTCTTCCAGCTGCCGCGCCGCCGGGAAATCCTTCAGGCGCAAGGTTTGCTGGTTGCATTTTTCGGCTTCCTCAATGTCTTCTAGCTGCAAGCTGATCAGGGCCAGCTTGTGCCACAGCAGCGCGTTGCTGTTGTCAAAGTGGAGCGCTTCCTGGTACGTCTCTTTGGCTTCGGACCACATCTTTTGCCGGAAGTAGAAGTCCGCCAGCTGGCCGCGCATGGCCAGCCGCTGCGGCACGGTAGTGGCCACGCTGGCCGCCTCGTCAAACCAGGAAATCGTCTGCTCTAAATCGCCCACGGCCTGCCAGTAGACAACTTCGATGCGGTAGAGATAGTAGTCGGAGGGGCTGAGCTCGTGCAGGTAATCCAGGACGGTGCGGGCATCTTCGAGACGGCCGTTATGCACATAAATCAGGGCCTCTAGCATGTTGATCTCCAGCACGTCTGGCTCCAAATCCTGCGCTTTTTCCAGCCACGCCATGGCTATGTCCAGCCCCTCGGCATCGTAACGGCCGTCCTTCTCTTCAGCTGCCGCGATGAGGGTGTAGACTGCCCCGGCATAGGCAAACGGCCGTGATCCACCCGTGACAAACGTTTTCAGCGCGGCGGTTAGCTGGTTGGGATCGCCGCCGTAGGCATCGACCTTTTCCAGACCCACCAGGTACGATTGGCGGCCCTGTTCGGTGGCGGCCGGGTTGGTTGGCCAGTTGACTTTTTCTAGCAAGGGGACGAGTTTGGCAATGAGTTGTTGACCCATGAACGAATCCTTTTTGTGAAACGGCCGCAAATAAGTTGGCGGAATTGTGCGGACGGTTTAAGTGTAACTGCCCCCTGCCAAAATGAAAAGACCCTTCCCGGTAGAAACCAGGAAGGGTCTTCTTAAAAGTTAGGTCAGTTAGGTAATCGGTAATCCGTTATCCGTAATCGCTTATCGGTCTGAGCTCCCCTTACCGATAACCGTTCACCGTTTACGGTTTACCGTTCACCGATAACCGTTCCTAGAAGCCCATGCCGCCGCCGGGCATGCCGCCGCCAGCGGGCATGGCCGGTTCGTCTTCGGGGATGTCGGTGATCAGCGCTTCGGTGGTGAGCACCATAGAAGCGATAGAAGCCGCATTCTCCAAAGCGCCACGGGTTACCTTGGCCGGGTCGATGATGCCCGCTTTCACCATGTCGATGTATTCGCCGGTCATCACGTTGTAGCCAATGTTGATGTTGCCATGTTTTTCCTGCGCCTGGCGCACGTTCTGGATAACCACATCGCCGTTCTGGCCTGCGTTTTCCGCAATCTTGCGCATCGGGGCTTCCAACGCACGCTGCAGGATGCCGATACCGGTCATCTGGTCGCCTTCCGGCAGAACCACATCGTTCAGAGCGGGCAGCGCATTCAACAGCGCCACACCACCACCGGGCACGATGCCTTCTTCCACAGCGGCGCGGGTCGCGCTCAGAGCATCTTCCACGCGGTGTTTCTTCTCTTTCAGCTCAACTTCGGTCGCCGCGCCAACGCGAATGATGGCCACGCCACCCGCCAGCTTGGCCAGACGTTCCTGCAGTTTCTCACGGTCGTAGTCGGAGGTGCTGCGGTCGATTTCCACTTTGATCTGCTCAACGCGGGATTTGATCTGGACTTCGTCACCCTGACCATCAACAACGGTGGTGTCGTCTTTGGAGGAAACGATCTTGGCGGCACGGCCCAGGTCGCTCAGCTGAACGCTGTCCAGCTTGCGGCCCATTTCTTCGGTGATAACCTGACCACCGGTGAGCACAGCGATGTCTTGCAGCATGGCCTTGCGGCGGTCGCCAAAGCCAGGGGCCTTAATGGCCAGGGCGTTGATCATGCCGCGCAGTTTGTTCAGCACCAGAGTGGCCAGCGCTTCGCCGTCTACATCTTCAGCGATGATGACCAGGTTCTTGCGGCCAGTCTGCACCAGCTTTTCCAGGATCGGAATGATGTCCTGGGCGGAGCTGATCTTTTTGTCGTGGATGAGGATGTAGGCATCTTCAATCACCGCTTCCATCGTGTCGGAATCGGTCACGAAGTAAGCGCTGATGTAACCACGGTCGAACTGCATCCCTTCGACGTATTCGGTTTCAAATTCCAGGGAGCGGGATTCTTCTACGGTAATGACGCCGTCTTTGCCCACTTTGTCCATCACGGTGGCGATCAGTTCACCAATGCTGGTGTCCTGAGCGGAAATGGAAGCGACAGAAGCGATTTCTGCCTTATCGTCGATGGAGATGGCCATGCTGCGGATTTTGTCGGCCAAAGCGGCCGTTCCGGCCTCAATACCGCGCTTCAGGAGCATGGGGTTGGCACCAGCGGCAATATTCTTCAGACCTTCGTTGACGATGTTTTGCGCCAAGACGGTGGCGGTGGTGGTACCATCACCAGCGATGTCGTTCGTTTTGGTAGCGGCTTCTTTGAGCAGCTGGGCACCCATGTTCTCGAAGGGGTCTTCCAGTTCGATTTCTTTGGCCACGGTCACCCCGTCGTGGGTGATGGTGGGGGCACCAAATTTTTTGTCCAGGGCCACGTTGCGGCCTTTGGGGCCGAGGGTGGTGGAAACGGCGTTCGCCAATGTATCAATACCTTTTTTCAGCTTGCGCCGGGCTTCTTCAGAAAATGCAATTTGTTTCGCCATTTTCAATAATCTCCTTCAGATTTAAGTGCTTGTTTAGCTTTCTACGATTGCCAGAACGTCAGATTCTTTGAGGATCAGCAGTTTTTTGCCGTCGATTTTGACCTCGGTGCCGCCATATTTGGCATAGAGCACCTTGTCACCGACCTGCACATCCATTTCCACACGCTTGCCATCGTCATCACGACGGCCTGGACCAACGGCGATTACCTCGCCTTCCTGTGGTTTTTCTTTTGCGGTTTCTGGCAGTACGAGGCCAGAAGGGGTGGTTTGTTCGCGTTCCAGGGGTTCAACAACCAGGCGATCACCCAATGGTTTGAGATTCATACCTAACTCTCCTTATTCATAACTTTATTTTCAAAGTGGGGGTTTAGCACTCTCTCTACTAGAGTGCCAGCGATTACAATGGCATTCTAGCAGAATTTTTTTTGCTGTCAAGCAGATTTTAGCACTCTTTTCTGGTGATTGCTAACAGGGGTTTGGTCGGCAACGGCCGTACTAGGGGGGTGACTCCAAAGCGGCGCGGCGGCATTCCACCAATCCTTCCTGGGCCGCCTCGGCATAGACCACGCTGACGGCGGCTGCCTGCTGAAAGTAAGGCTCAGCCAGCGGGCAGTTTTGCGTGCCTTCTCGCAGGTAGGCATCGGCCAACAGGTAGAAGAAGCGGGCATTCAACTCGGTGGGTTCGCCGTACAGTTCGACCGCTTTGCTGAACTCTTCGATGGCTGGTTGGAATTTGTTAAGGCGGACGTACGCTTCCCCGAGACGGCCGTGTGCCCGGGCCACATTGGGGTTCAGCTCCACCGCCCTGAGTCCGTTTTCTTCCGCCAGGTTGTCCTGGCCCAACTGCAAATACATGTGCGCCAGGGCATCATAACCGGGGGCAAAATTGGGATCCACGTCCAGAGCATCCTGAAAGCTCAAAATAGCCTGGGAAACGTTACCATCGCCAAAAAAGTTGTAGCCAAGTTCGTAATAGAGCTGCGGCAGCGATTCCGCCTGGAGCCCCAGCTGGAACTGCTCGCGGGCGGCCGTATAAAACCCCTGGTTTGTCAGCACAATGCCCAGGTATAGGCGTCCAATCGGATTGTTTGGTTCAAGCGTTGTGGCTTGTTCCGCCCGAAACTGAGCGTCCTGGTACAGTTCCGGCTCGAATTGCAGTGCCAGCCCAGCGGCCGAGTAGGCATAAGCCGTGGCGCTGTCTGGGTTGATGCCGATAGCTGTCTCGGCGGCACGATAGGCTTCGGCAAATTGGAGGCTGGCGGCAGTAGGATCGCCCGCGTCGTTGAGGCGCTCCCCATTGGCAATGTAGGCGGCGGCAACGGCCGACCAGATACGATCATTTTCCGGGGCAAGAACGGCCGCTTCTTCAGCACGCGCCAAAGCATCTTCCGCCCGACCAATTTTGATCAGCAGGTTGATATAG
>CAUJGI010000538.1 GCA_963169155.1 Chloroflexota bacterium | reverse complement strand
CTGCACGCCGCCCGCATCCCCTGTGCCCCGGTCAACAACCTGGCCCAGGCGCTCAACGAACCGCAAATCCGGGCGCGGCAGATGGTAATCGACGTCGAGCACATCCAGGGCGGCAGTGTATCCATGCCCGGCAACCCCATCAAGCTGTCCGACACCTACGAAGACAGCTACACCCCGCCGCCGCTGCTGGGCCAGCACACCGACGACATTTTGCGCCGCCTGCTGGGTAAATCGGATGAGGAAATTGCCGACTATCGAGCGAGAGGCATTGTTTAGAACAGATTGGAGGAACAACTGTGTCACTTTCACAGGCGCTCAGCGCCAAAACCTACAGCAGCATTCAGCAGCAGTTTAACCTGAGGGAAGTTCACGACGCGGATGGTGGGCCGTACATGACCCTGGTGGCCCCCATGTCGCCCGCGCCGGTGGGCGAGATGCGCGTCTGGGTTGGCGACCGGGTGCAGACGATGGTCTACATCGGCGTGGTGGTGCCCTTCATCGGCCTGGATTCGCACATGATTTTTGCCTTTACGCCGCCGGACAGCGCCATCCCCCACTTCACCCTGGACTCGGTGAAGGTGGAGACGCACTACGCCTTCCACGTGGACCTGGTGCCCCGCGTCGAGCTGGCGGCCAACCTCGCCTACACCAACGCCGTCCTCCAACCGCTCACGGCCGATTTTGCTGCCATCAAACAGCTAGAAGGCCTCTCCAGCGCTGACGTCTCCCCGCGCCAATATTCGCTGATGTCCCCCTGGATGCTTGCCTACCGGGCCACGGAGGATTGCTTCCGCAACATCGACCCGTTTGTGGCCAGATACGTGAACCAGTGGAGCCAGTTGGTGGCCAATGGCCTGCCCGCCGAGGTGCAAGCTGACCTGTTCACGGCCGATTTAGCCGAGCGGGATTTGCGCAACCGGGCGGGCATCTTCCACCGGGACGTGGACCCAAACTGGGGGCAGATTGACCGGCTGCTGGGGGAAGAAAAAGCCAACAAGATGATGTCCGTGCTGCGCGGGCTTGTCACGGTAACAGGATAGATCATGACGCAAGAACCGATTCAACTTTCTGCATGGCAAAAGCAAATTCAGGGGGTGTGGCACGGCCTGCCGTCCATGTTCAACGCGGCCGGGGAGCACATTGGTTATTTGCGCGGCTACCGCACCTGTAAGCTGGCGGAGGATGGACGGCCGTATTTCCACGTCCGCGAAGAGTTACAGTTTGGCGGGCCGCTGCGCACGCGCATCCAGCCGCCAGATGTGGAACTGTTTGTCGATGAAGCAGGCCTCAGCCGCGTCTACGACTGCCCCTATTTTGTGGGATCGGGCAATCCGTACGGCACCTTTTTGCTGGGCAACGACTACGTCGTGCCCTGGCGGCTGAACACGCACGTGACGGTGCAGCTGCTGCCCGGCGGCACCGTACAGGCGTACTCCATCCAGCTCTACCAGGAGCCGGTGATGCAGGGTGTGCTCATCGGCCAGTACAAAGTCGCCTACGACGAAGCGCCAGCAACGATGGCCGCCATTGACGCCTTCATTGACAGTGAGCGCCAGAACGGGCCGATGCCCTTTGCCCTGGGGCCGGACGCCACCGGAGCGTGGCACGGCACGGGCGAACTGTACGGCGGCGACCAGCAGTTCCTCGGCGAAACAACGATCACCATCGAGCGGCAGGCGGTGGATTTCCACACCGAGGCGCTCACGGTGACATTTGCCGGGGCACATGAAGAGCAGCTGCGTTACCAGCGCCACTGGCAGGCACATAACTGCTTCATCGCCGGGGAAAGCTGCACGGGCAACGGCATGGCGTTTGGCCGGGCGCTGTTGGCCACCAGCCACGTGCGCAGCCAGGCGCGACGCATCGTCAGCCGGGAGATTCGGCTTGGCCCGGACAACACGCTGACCTTTGCCTGGCAATTTTTTGCCAACGGCCGTCTCGACAATGTGATTCACGCCGTTCTACCGTGGGAGGCAAGATAATGAGTACCGCAACCACCAAACTGATTCAGGAAATTCTGGCCGAAAGCGAGCCAGTGGATAACTCGGAGGTGCTGGCCCGGCTGTGGGGGGTGATGGGCGAATTGATGGCGAAGGTGAACGGCCGTTTCCAACTCGCGCCCAACCCCAAAACCGAGCAATTCCTCAACTATGCCGCGCCCGGCGGGCAGGTGCAGGGTGAAATGCACACCTTCACAGGCCCGGAAATTGCCTACCTGGCCAACACCTGGCTGGGCAACCCCACCGGCGGCTTTTTGAATTTGCACCTCAACATCTGGCTCCCGCCCCAGTACCGCGTACCTCACCTGGGCATCGTTTTTGGCACCATCCCCGACCTCTTTTTCTTCACCGACTACCCACCCCGCGCCGACATGTGGCAGGACATTGCCCATCTGGACCGCTACTACCAATCCACCAACCAGCAAATTATCGAGGTATACGCCACCGAGGGCGTGACGCCCTTTATCAGCCAGAGCGCGTTTATCCGCCAGGCGGCGTCGCCCGCCGCGCTCTGCTTCACCATCAAACTGAGCGAGGGGTCACTGGCCCTGGTGAGCCAGCTGGCCCACCAGCGGCTGGACCAATGGCTGGCCTGGCTGGAAGAACCGGAGCTCACCCCGGAAGCGGAAATCGAAGCGATGGCCCGGCGCGATTACCAGATTCGGCTGGCGTGCGGCCAGCGCGACCCAGCCAATCCCATCGGTGAGAAGCTGCTGGGCAAAGAAACGGCCGTGCAGTTGTTGGAAGGACTCTGGGGCATCAATTGGAACGATAAACTTTATTGAGGAATAGGAGATTAGAGATTAGAGACTGATCCAATCTCCAATCTCTAATCTCCAATCTCAATATGGAGGAGAACATCATGCTTAAAAATTTTTGGTATGGCCTTGCCTTTAGCCATGAAGTGACCCAGAACCCCACGCGCTTAACGGTGCTGGGGCAGCATCTGGTGCTGTACCGCACCGCCAGCGGCCAGCCGGTGTGCATGAGCGATTTGTGTATGCACCGGGGGACGGCGCTTTCCGGCGGCTGGACACAAGGGGATTGCATCGTCTGCCCGTACCACGGCTGGGAGTTCGGCCCGGACGGTGCCTGCGTGCGCATTCCCGCCAACCAGGATGACG
>CAUJGI010000537.1 GCA_963169155.1 Chloroflexota bacterium | reverse complement strand
GGCCAAACTCCTCGATGGTGCCGTAACGCCCCCAGGGAATTTGCGCTTCCTGGATTGCCTGCTGCGCCGCCACGCTGCGCTCCGCATTTTTGGCCCCAATCGCATCCAGCGACCGCACCCGGTCGGTCAAAATGCGGCCCGGCACCAGATTGTTCACCCGAATCTGCTCCGGGGCCAACTCGCGTGACAGGCTCTTGAGCAGGCTCACCACGCCGGAGCGCATCACGTTGGACAGCAGCAAAATATCAATTGGTTCCTTCACCGACGAGGAAGTCACGGCCAGAATCGAACCGCCGCCCCGCGCCCGCAGCTGAGGCAAAACCGCGCGGATCATCCGCACGCTGCTTAGCAGCGTCAGCTCAAACGCCGACTGCCAGGCCGCGTCGTCAAAATCGTCAAAACCCCCGGTGGGCGGACCCCCAGCGTTCACCACCAGGCCATCCACGCCGCCAAATTTGGCCACGGTGGTTTCCACCCAACGGCTAATCGAAGTTGCATCGCGGGCGTCCAGCACGCTGCCCAACGTTTCGGCCCCGGTTTCGCGGTGCAGGGTTTCGGCCGCCGCCAAAATATCCGCCTCGGTGCGGCTGCCAATCGAAACGCAAGCGCCTTCCTGGGCCACCGCCTGGGCAATGCCGTAGCCCAGCCCCTTGCTGGCCGCGGCCACCATGATCACCTTGTCTTTTAAGCCCAACTCCATCTTAACTTCCTATTTCCACGGTTTCGCCATCGGCGGGAATGCGCAGGCGCTCTGCCGAAATGCCCTGTGCCGTCGCCGCCGCGCGCAAGTCGGCGCGGCTCACCGTGCCATGGTCGAGGGATTCCAGGTGAACGGCAATGACGGTGGCATTCGGGGCGGCCTGGCACACGGCCGTTGTCTGCGCCACATCCATCACAATCGGCTGGCTGTCGCCAAATTTAGCCCCGCTGGAATGCGTCACGATGACATCAGGCTGGTATTTGGCAACGATTTCGGCCACAGGTTCATACCAGATGGTGTCCCCCATCCAGTAAACTTTTGGCTCGTCGGCCGCTTCCCAGACAAAGCCCGAGACATTGCCCATGCGCTCGGCCAGCTCGCCGTAGCCGTGCCGCCCCGGCGTGCGGGTAAAGGTGATGCCCTGCCAGGTGTGTTGGGACAGCACAGGCGTAACATCCACAAACCCCTTCTCCCGAATTGTCGCCTCATCCCCCGGCTGGCACAAAATCGGCACCGTTTTGGGCAGCAGGGTCATGGCCACCTCATCAAAGTGATCGACATGCAGGTGAGAGATCAGCACCATTTCCGCGCCGTCAATCACGGCTTCGGGCGTCAGGGGCAGCGCCACAATGGGATTTTGCGCAATCCCAGCAAAGGAGCGCACCGTGCCCTTAGCCGCCAAAAACGGATCGACGAGGAATAAACGGCCGTTAAACGTCACCCGCAGCGTGGCATTCCGAATGAGCTGTAGCTTCATCTTAGGTCACACTCCCACTTCAGTTAATTGCCTGTCATAATCACCGGTTGGTAAACATCCCATAAGTCGCTTGCAGCCGCGACAGCGCTGAGTGGCGGTTTCTTGGATCAGGCCTCCAGTTTACTCATCCCTTACTTTTCGACCACTACCCTCATCCACAATGTCCTGCGGGATGCCTTGCTGCGCTCAGCGTGACAGGCGTTTAATGAGGCGTTCGCCCGCTTGCTCCAGGGTGGTGAGCTTTTTGGGAAAGGCAAAGCGGATAGTGGAACGGCCGTATCCCGCCAAAGAATAAAAACTATCCCCCGGCACCACGGCTACCCCGACCTCTGAAGCCATGAAGTAGGCAAATTCGGTGGGCGGCAGGCTGGCTTGCGGGATGGGCAGCTGGCTGTAGTCGGCCATGATGTAGTACGCGCCTTGTGGCGTGCTGGCCTGGAAACCCGCTTCGGTCAAAATCTCCATGATCAGGGCGCGGCGCTGGTGGTAGTCGCTGGTGGTTTGCGCGAAGAAGCTCTCCGGCAGGGCCAGGGCGGCCGCAGCGGCCGCTTGCAGCGGCGTGGCCGCGCAAATGGTGGTGTAGTCGTGCAGGGTGCGGATGCCCTCGGCAAAGTGTTCCGGGGCGATGACGTAGCCCAGCCGCCAGCCGGTCATGGCAAACGTTTTGCCCAGGCCGCCAATGGTGATGGTGCGCTCTTTGAGCGGTGCCAGGCTGCCGGGGGATTGGTGGCTACGGCCGTCGTACAAAATGCGGTCGTAAATCTCGTCGGTAATCAGCACCAGGTCATTTTCCAACACCACCTCAACCACGCCAGCTATCTCTTCAGCGTCAAAAACGCGACCGGTGGGGTTGTGCGGCGTGTTGAGCAGCATCGCTTTGGTTTTGGGGGTAATGACCGCCCGCAATTTGGCCGCATCCAGCCGATAGTCCGGCGCTTCCAGCGGTACCGACACCGGCACGGCGTTGGCAATAAACGCCGACGGCCGAAAATTGTCATGGGCTGGTTCCAGGATGAGAATCTCGTCGCCGGGGTTGAGGATGGATTGAACGGCCGTAATGATCCCCTCGCTGACGCCGCAGGTGACGGTGACGTGCTGGTCTGGATGTACATTCCAGCCGAGCCGGGTCGTGTACAGCTCAGCCAGCTTTTCGCGCAGGGGCGGGTAGCCCCAGGTAATGGCGTACTGGTTGAGGCCGCTTTGGATGGCCTGAACGGCCGCTTCCTTCACCGGCTCTGGCGTATCAAAATCGGGGAAACCCTGGCTGAGGTTGATGGCGTTGTGCTTAAGCGCCAGGCGGGTCATGTCTCGAATGACGGATTCACGAAATAGAGTCAGGCGTTGGGATGTTTGCATGGGGGAAAAGTATACGAGGTGGCGAAACTGGCGTCAA
>CAUJGI010000536.1 GCA_963169155.1 Chloroflexota bacterium | reverse complement strand
CGTCATCGATTACCTAATGGATGAGGTGCTCAAGTTCCAAACACCGGAAATGCGGGATTTTTTGCGGCACACCGCTGTTCTACCGCAGTTCAACGCCGAGCTGTGCCAGGTCGTTACGGGCACCCCGGCGGTCGAAATCCTCAACCACCTGGATCGGGACAATCTGTTTCTGGTACCTCTGGACGACCAGCGTGGGTGGTATCGTTACCATCATCTCTTTGCCGACGTCCTGCGCGCCGGCTTAGACCCTGACGCAGAGCAGCAAGTGCGACGCCGGGCGGCCGCCTGGTTTACCGAGCAAGGGCTGCTGGCGCAGGCCATCCTCCATTGGCTGGCTGTGCCCGACGTGGCGCAAGCGGCGCAGCTCATCGGTGAACAAGCTGCCGAGTGGCTAAAAAGTGGCGAACTGCAGACGCTGCTAGGCTGGCTGGAAGCATTGCCGGCCGCAATCGTGGCGGCCAGTCCAGATCTCACCGCCTACAAAGCAATCTGCCTGCTGCTTACGGGTCAGATTGAAAAAGCGCGCCTTTTTGCGCAGCAGGCACGAGAAACATGGCGCCGGTGCCAGGTCCGGTCGGCTGCTGGCCATACAGGCCTGGTTTGCCATGACAAGCGGCACGGCAGATTGTGTAGATCTGGCCCAGGCTGCCCTCAATCAGCTGGATGAATCAGACCAATTCTTCAGAGCAATTGCCCTGGTGGCGCTTGGTTCAGATTACGCCTGGAACACCGACCTGGTGGCGTCCAGCCGGGTGTTTCAGCAAACGTACGCGTTGGGCCAGCAGATGAAGCATGCGTTTGTTGCCCTGGGCGCCCTGGCTAACTGGGCCTTTAACCTGCTAGAAATGGGCCAGTTGCGCCAGGCAGAGGCCCTTTGCCGCACGGCATTGGGCGAATATGTGGACGGGCGCGGCCAGCCTCTCCCGGTGCTGGGCATCGTGTACAGTCCGCTGGCGGCCATCTGCTATGAGCAGGGCAAGTTTGATGAAGCCCAGCTTTTTGCCCGCCAGAGCATTACGTTGAGCCAGCGCCTCTTTTCCAACGTGATTTTGGGCGGCGACAGCGAAATTGTGCTGGCCAGAATTGCTTTTCACCAGGGTTACCCTGAGGAGGCCCTGGCGCTGCTGGCCGAGACGGCTCAGGCGGCGCGGCGGCGCGGGGTGCGGATTGTGGTGTATAAAACGGCCGTTGTCACCGCGGAACTCCATTTGCTGCTGGGCAACCTGGGCCATGTTCCCCTGCTGCTGGGGGAATTGGAAACCAGCTCCCTGCCCGATCTGCCCAAGACCCGGCGCATTTTGGCTCATTTCCAGGCTCGATACTGGCTGGCCTCTGGTGAACTGGCCAAAGCCCGCCGCCGCCTTGCGGAGCTAGAAACGCTGGAGCAAGAAGAAGGGTGCGTGCGGCGGCTGCTCGGTGTAACCATCAGCCAGGCGCTGCTGGCACAGGCTGATGGTCAATGGTCACACGCCCTGGACATCTTTGCCCGCGCCCTGCACCTGGCCGCCCCAGAAGGCTATATGACCCTCTTTTTGCCCTGCGAGGGATGGCCAACCGGGCGGCTGCTGCACGCTTCCCGGGCCGTTGCCCCGGAGCTGGTTACCGCTGTCTTGCAGCAGGCATTACCAGCTGACGAGGCAGCGCAACCAACTCTTTCCCTGCCCGACCCCCTTACGGAGCAGGAACTTCGGATATTGGGATTGCTCCTAGACGGCCGTTCCAATCCAGAAATTGCCGAGGAGCTGGTAATCGCCGTGGGCACGGCCAAGTGGCACGTGCACAATATCTTACAAAAACTTGGCGTGGCCAATCGGGCTCAGGCAATTGCCAAAGCCCATGAGCTGGGTCTGGCTGGCGACTAATCCCCTTCCGCTTTCTTCCCCAACCCTTCCCTATCTTTTGAGCAGTTAAAACCTATCCCCAACCATATCTCCGGGTAGGCGACGCGCTGCCTGTCTGCCTGTAGACTGAGCCCATGATTGAAAAAAAGTTACACGTTGGCGGTACTGGAAAAATGAAGCAATTTACCCAATTGGCCCTCATGCTGGGCGGTGCACTGCTGCTTATGGTGACAGGCTGCCGCTACCCTGGCACGGGCACCGATCCGGCACGGATTGTGGCCAAAACGGCCGAAAAGATTGCCGATTTCACGCTCCCTCCCGATTATGAGCCGGAATTTGGCCTGCATGCCCTGGGGTATACGGCCGTGGCCTATGCCGCCAATGACAGCGGCGGCCAGCTGTATCTGGTGCAGTCCGAGGCCCAGGCAGATGGCGCAGCGCTGGAACAGGCGCTGGGCGAGATGGTGCCCGGCTATCGGGATGAAGAGCGAGATCTGGTGGTGGTTGAACAACGGCCGTTTACCCTGCGCGATCAGGCAGTGCTCGTCACTATCAGCGAAGGGCTGGGCGAGGAAGACGAGATGGTGCGACAGGCAACGGCCGTCTTTCAGGGCAAAGCGGGACCAACGCTGCTTATCCTGCGCGAACCGGTTGACCAGTGGGACGAGGCCGCCGTTGAAGCGTTTCTTGCCTCGGTTCGGTAGGCTGGGCAAAGGTGTACCGGCAGCGGCTCCCCGTTCGCCCTCAGTAGGAGTGTCATATATGGATGAACATATTTACCAAATTTGTGTCCAGGGCCATCTGGATGCCCGCTGGCTGCCGCGATTTGAGGGGTTAACCATCACGTTAACCCCAACGGGCCAGACAATTCTAACCGGCCCCATTGTGGACCAGGCGGCCTTATATGGTCTGTTAAATCAACTGCGGGATTTAGGGCTGGAGCTGATTTCGCTACAGCGCCAGCCACAAGATAGTAAAAAAGGAGTGTGATCATGTCAGCCAATAGTCTAAAGGAACCGGCCGTGGCCCCACGTGCCGTCTACCTGAAATTCACCGGTTTGCTGGGGCTTACCATTTTGTGCGTTCTCTCTGTTTACACTTTTGTGCACGAGGCCGGACATACGCTAGTTGGGCTGGCCTATGGCCAGACGCTCACCGCTTTCAGCACCACGTTCTGGGATTTAAGCGCCCACGTCCGGCTGGTGGGGGAGCTGACCGCCGCCCAGCAGGCGCTGCAAAGTGTGGCCGGGGTGGCGCTGCCTCTGCTTGTCTGGGCTGTCTTTATGAGCCTGGTGCCGCGCACAGCTCCCTTCAGCCTGGAACTCGTCAAGCTTGTAGCTTCCATGGGTGTGGTCAACACCTTGCTGGTCTGGATGGTCATTCCCGTGCTGGATCTATGGGGCAGGGCGCCGGTTAACGACGACGTGACCCATTTCTTGCGCGCCAGCGAGCTGCCGCCACTGCTGGTAACGGCCGTTGCTGCCAGCCTGTATGCGCTCGGTTGGGTTTTGTTTATCACCAAATCCAGGGGGCTGGCTCAGTTCAGGCAGCTGGAAGCAATGGAAAAAACGGCAACCGCCGCCTACACGATGTTTGCCGTCACAGCGGTTGTGCTCCTCAGCACACTTTCCATCAACACGGTGGCGACGCAAAATGGGGCAAACCGGCTCAGCCCACCGGCCAACCTGGCCCTGGCTGCGCAAATAGACCTGTCGGTCCGCGCGTACGACAATGACGTGTTGACCACGTTTTCAGTCATAGAAAGCGGTCGGCTGGCCCTGTTTTTTGCGGTGCAGGATATCAACACCGATTACTTCGATCTCCGCCTCGTTGGACCGGACGGCACCAGCACCCTGCTGCTGCATGGCGAAGTGTATCGAGCCGATCACGATGGTGGCCTGCGTGAATTTGACGTGGTGCCTGGTGTTTACCAGGTTGTGTTAACGGCCGCGCCAAGCCCTGGCGTTTTATCAATCTATGGGGATACCGCTGAGTAATCCCCTACAGTTTAATCTTAACAAGGCGTAGTGCCTGTGCCACTACGCCCAACTTTTTGCAGGAGATCAGGTGAACAATAACAAAAAACAACTGCTACCGGATCGCGCCATGGGCCTCGGCCTGGCTATCGGTATGAGCTTTGGTATCTTATTTGGCCTGCTGGCCGACAACGTAGCGCTTGGAGTGGCCAGCGGCGTCGCCATTGGCGCTGGCCTTGGGGCAGCGTTGCAAAAGAAGCAATAAAGGGAGGGTTTCCTCATGACATCAATTCGGCAAATTTTTGACCTCGGGCAACCGCGAAGCGGAACTTTACTAAACAAACGATGGATACAAACGGCCGTTGCCACTGGCAGTGCTTCGCTGCTGGGCTTGCTCACGGCGCTGCTCCTGCCGCAAGGCCCCATCACCGTAGCTCAGGTTTGGCTGGCGATGGCTGCCAGCCTAGCGGTGGGCTTGGCTGCTGGCTTCGCCCTGCGCTCACCCTGGGCCATGCTGCTGGCGCCGCTGGCCTACATCATTCTTTTCGAACTCGTGCGGCCAGCTGGCGCAGTGCCTACAGTTGGCGCAATTCGGCTGGATAACACCTATGGCGTCCTCGCTTTTTTAGTGGGACGCGGCTTTCACGGGTTGGTGGCGCTGCTACCGCTTATCTTAGGCGCGGGCGTGGCTGCGTTCCTGACCCGGACCAACCCTGGCGGGGGGAGCAGCCCGGTCGGCACTGTTTTGCAGGCAGCGCCCCTGCTGGTTTTGGCCTTGCTGGTCGCCGTCCTGGCCGTGTGGAATGGGGTTCCGGCCCAGACGCCACCCATCCTGGATGAGACCGGCCAGCCTGTGCCGGGGAGTATCGCGGAATTAACGGCCGTTTCCCTTGGCGGCCAGGAACAAACCATCATGATCCGGGCCCATGGCGCGGACCTGCCGGTGCTGCTTTATCTCAGCGGCGGGCCTGGCCAGAGCGACCTGCCATACTCGCGCGTGCTGTTTGAGGATTTGACCCAAGACTTTGTGGTTGTAGGATGGGACCAGCGGGGCACCGGCAAATCTTATCCAGCCCTTTTTCCTACAGAAGCCGTCACGCTTGAACAGGCCGTCGCGGATACGATTGAGCTGACCAACTACCTGCGTGAACGCTTTGATGAAGAAAAGATCTACTTAATGGGGGAATCCTGGGGCACTACCCTGGGTGTGTTGGCTGTGCAGCAGCGGCCCGACCTGTACCATGCCTGGATTGGCAGCGGGCAGATGGTCAGCCAGCGCGAAACGGATCGCCTGCTCTACAGTGATGTCCTGGCCCTGGCTGAGCGCACCGGTAACACCGCCTTAACCGGGCAAATGCTGGCCTTTGGTGAACCGCCGTATGCCGATACGCCTTACCCCAACGCTGTGGTCATGGGTTATTACGAGCAGCTTGGTCAGCCCTACACCCCACCGCAGGAGTACATAAACCGGGGAACGGCCGCTAATCTGGGACCTTGGGGCATCCTGGGCAGTGAATACACGCTGGTGGAAAAGGTAAACGCCTTCCGCGGCCTCATTGACATGTTTACCCTGATGTATCCGCAGCTGCAGGAAATTGATTTCCGGCGGGACGTGCCCCGGCTAGAGGTGCCGGTCTATCTCCTGGACGGTGCCGCTGAGCTGGCGGCGCGGCGCGATTTGGCGCTGGCGTGGTATGCGCAGCTAGAAGCACCCAACAAGCAGCTGTACACCTTTGACAATGCGGGGCACTCGGTGGCATTTGAGCAGTTCTCAACCCTGCACCCCATCTTGACCGAAACGGTATTGCCACAAACGTATCTCTATCCTTAACAAGGAAAAGGCCGTAGTCCGAGGTTATATCAGACTCCGGCCTTTTCACCACTGCATGAACTGGTGGTTATCTGTACGGAATGTGGGCTGATAACTGGACGCGACCATAACGCCGTCAGGAACATCAGGCGTAAAACGGTCACGCATTCAGGAGTTGGGGCAGCGACTCCGTGCCCAGAAGGAGTAAGATGATCACTTGCGACCGCATCCCTTGGTTGAAGCCAAAAATCCCAGGTGCTTAAGCCCTGGGAGTATGTCAATAACGTGACCTGTTTTTCCGGTATCAAGTTGAGTTGAATAAAATCAAAAATTCGTACTGGCTATGATATAAGCACCTATTAAATAAAGCCCGATGCCAATAGCAAGATAGATATAAACACGCTGGGGAGATCCTTTATATTCGCCATAGAAAATTCCCCAGAACTGGGTCCATAAGCCTGAGGTCAAACCAAGGGGGAATGTGACGACAGTGCTTAAGAACGCACTGGCATACGTATGAATGATGTTTCCGCCATAGTGAAAAAGTCCAGATAAGATGCCAAATTTATGAATAGATAAAGGCGCGCTTACTATCAGGTTCCACTGTTTGCGCCACGTTAAAACAGTACCGCTTGTAAGCAGAGAGCCAAAGAATGCACCCGTAGACAATAAAGACATATAAGGAAGAACTGCCAGACCATTGGGTTGGGTAATAGATTGCAGGCTGTAAGAGAGGCTGAAGGTATAAGCCAGCCCAAATAGAGAGGTCAATACGGCAAGTCCAATAGCAAGCCACATATCGCGCAGTGAAAATTGAAGGGTGCTTTTTATAGCGGCAGTTTCCTGACCTTGAACGCGAATCCGCCCGGCAACCATGGTAAAAAATATGGCAGCGATTAAAATCAGGCTGGCAAAATAAATAAGTCCAATAGGATATCCTTCTGGCACACCACCGACTACTGCCGCAATTGTCGTTCCCAGCAAAACACTGATGGATGATTTGATGGGCTGGGTGAGTGATAAGCCAATAGTTGAATAGATGTATAATGAAATGCGCATTCCCGCGACATATAGGCCACCACAAATAAGAGGAACCAACACCCGACTCGCATCTTGAGCATAAACTTCTTGTATATTGATTAGTAACGCTGACCCATCGATCAAAAAACCAACTGTCCAGACAAAAACGATAGATGTGGAAAACAGGGTGACGTAGTAACCATCAATCGGGTAATCGCCCAAGTGCTTTAATGAAATAAACCACGTTCCCCACATGGAAGCTGCAAACAACACCAAAAAAACAGCCGTACCTTGAGAAAGGTCTGGGATATAGTTCATGATTATCCTATTGACTAAAATTGGGACAAATACGGTTAAGTTAGATGGAGTGAGTATTTATTCTTGCAAATGTAAAGGATATTCTTCTCCAGGTGCATTGCTCCAGCTTTGTAAAGTTTGACCCCCGTCAATCAGCAGGGTAGAGCCAGTAATATGCCTTGCATCCTCGGAAGCGAAAAACAAAACGGCGGTTGCTACATCTTCGGGCTTTCCCACTCGCCGTAAAGGAATTCGTTTACGAAAATGGTCAAAAAAGGCTTGCCCCCTTTCATCTTCAGCACTTACTTGTGAGGCGCTCAGTTCGGTTTCGATAATTCCTGGACATACAGCATTCACCCGAATGCCATAAGGTGCTGCTTCGAGGGCGATATTTTTGGTGAGACCACTTATACCTTCCTTACTAGCCATGTAGGCGCCACCTCCATAAATTACATCCCAACCCGCTGTTGAAGAGGACATATTTACAATTGAGCCGCCTCTCGATTTGATCATTGTCGGTAGCACATGCTTGCAGCCTAGAAATACACCGCGAAGATTAATGGCAATCAAACGATCCCAATCTTCTACCGCAAGATCCAATATGCGGTGAGAACCACCCCCTACGCCAGCATTGTTAAACAGAACGTCTATTTTCCCAAATCTTTGCAACACACGCTCCGTAATGTCAATCCAATCGCTTTCATTGGCTACATCAGCCTGAATGGCATCTGAGGCGCAACCCATTTGCCTGATTTGGGCTGAAACGCTGGCCGCACTTTCCCCATTTAGATCAACCACCACCACTGCAGCGCCTTCTTCCGCAAAAGCAAATGCAGTAGAACGCCCAATGCCGTTACCGGCTCCGGTAACAATTACAACCTGTTGGTCGAAACGGTTCATACCTTTCTCCTAGAAAAATGGAACACAAATTCGCTCGATCGGCCAGATGATGGCAATGAGTTAAATCTGCCTTCAATTTCTTTTGTAGGGTGTGCCACACTCATGAAGTCTCCAGGATCAGGATACTCATGATTGTGTTTAACAAAGCTCAACCAATGTTCATCTGCACCTCCTTTCGCTTAACTTTGTGCCTCCCGTGAATCTGGAACTCCTCTGTGAAAATTATCAAGGGTGGTTAATGAATAATTACTTTCCGTCTTGGCGGGGGAGTATTCCTGCTGACGCCAGTTTTTACTTCGCCATCAATAATCACTGCTGCAATGCCCGGAAGATCGCCAATCTCCAAAGCTTTTAAGGCAGTATTTGCCACCGATCCGATCGGGGTATCAACGAGCAACAAATCTGCTTCATACCCATGGGCAATAATGCCGCGAGAAAGCCCATATACCCGCGCCGTGTTTCCTGTAGCCAGCGCAACAGCCTGTTCCGGCTTAATGTCAGAGAATGAGGCAACTGTCGAAATGGTTCGCATCATTCCTAACGGCATTACACCCGTTCCTGACGGCATATCGGTGCCAATAATCATGCGGTCAAGTGCATCGTGTTTGCAGACAAGCTTGGCAACATTTTGTAAGGCCAGCATGTTGCCGCACTGCACAACTTCAAGCGCAATTTGTGATTCTACAATAATGCGCTCCACTTCTTCGATAGGCGCAGCCGTTGGCCCACCATTCAGGTGGGAAGCCACATCCGGTTTTACTGTAAGCACGGCATCTGCCCCAATGGTGTTGCTGCCTGGAATGGAAACCCCACCCACATGCATCATGATGCGCATACCATATTGACGTGCCCAAGCCACCATTTTTGCCGCCAGATTCCAGTCACTAACTTCCCCGAGCCCGATTTCACCCAGATGTTTAACGCCAGCCGCTGCAAGTTCTTTGAAATCTGCCTCAGTAAAATCTGAATGGAGAATTACCCCACCGCCCATTACTTTAACCCCTGTAG
>CAUJGI010000535.1 GCA_963169155.1 Chloroflexota bacterium | reverse complement strand
GACAACCGCAGCGACAACAAAGGCCCTGAACCAGAAGGGGTTGTGGTGGGGGTGGTGAACGGCCGTACTTACGCCTTCATCGGTCTGGAGCGCATTGGCGGCATCATGGTCTATGACGTCACGATCGCCACCAGCCCGCACTTTGTGCAGTACATCAACACCCGCGACTTCAGCGGCGATCCCGAAGCAGGCACCGCCGGGGATCTGGCCCCCGAGGGCCTCACCTTCGTGCCCGCCAGCGATAGCCCAACGGGCCAACCGCTGCTCATCGTCGGGTATGAGGTGAGCGGTTCGGTCGCCATTTTCAGCATCGAGAATTAGGCCACCTACCAGGTGCGACGCACTTCAGAAAGTGCGTCGCACCTGTATACAAAATTTCTATTGCATCCAACAAAGGTTGTGCTAGACTCTTGACCCTATGAACAACCGTCTTTCTTTGGCCCATGTGAACCATCATCACGCCCACCACATCAGTTGGCGCCGGTTCACTTCGGGTTGAGGTAGATTTCAGAATACAGGGTTGCATTTTTAGCACCCTCCTCAGACCTGAGGAGGGTGTTTTTGTTTTTCAAGGAAACGACATGAGCGTAGGCTCAATCGTAGGTCGGATTGGCAATCCGACCCACATTTAGGGAGGAGATTTTATGATTCGCACAGATATTCGGCTGGGATTGCCCAGCAAAGGGGCGCTGTACAATGACGCCTTTGACTTTCTCGCGGCGTGCGGGCTGAAGGTGTACCGGCCCAATCCGCGCCAATACGAGGCCACCATCCCCAGCCTGCCGGGGCTGACGGTGATGTTCCAACGGCCGGGTGACATCGTCACCGGGGTGCGGCAGGGCAGCATTGATTTTGGCATCACGGGGCTGGACATTTTGGCGGAGAAGGCGTACGGCCGTTCCCAAAACATCCTCACCCTGCATGATGAACTCGGCTTTGGCCCCTGCACCCTCAACCTGGCCATCCCCGATGAGAAACCGGTACACACCATGGTTGAGTTGGCGGCATGGGCGAAGGCGTTGGGGGAAGACGGCCGTTCCCTGCGCGTGGCCACCAGATTTCCCAAAACCACTGGCGCATTTTTGGAGCAGCACGGCGTCGCTCCCGTCCGGCTGATTAACGTAGAGGGCACCCTGGAAATCGCCCCCACCATCGGCTACGCCGACATCATCGCCGACCTGGTCTCCTCCGGCATCACCCTGCGCGACAACCACCTGCGCCCCCTCGACGACGGCCTCATCCTCAAATCCCAGGCGTGCCTGATTGCCAACAAGGCGGCGCTGCAAAGTCGCCCCGAGGTGCTCACCGTGGCCCGCCAGCTCATCGAATACATCGAAGCCCACCTGCGGGCCGAAAATTCGTTCCTGGTCATCACCAACGTGCGCGGCGATTCGCCGGAAGCAATTGCCCAGAAAATGCTGGGGCAGCCCCACCTGCGCGGCCTGCGCGGCCCCACCATCGCCCCGGTCGTGCCCCAGCAGCACGCCCCCGACGAGCCAAACTGGTTTGCCGTCAACATCGTGGTGCAAAAGCCCAACCTGTTCCAGGCCATCGCCGAGCTGCGCCAGATTGGCGGCAGCGGCGTGGTGGTCTCCCCGTGTAAATACATTTTTGAAGAAGTGCCGGAGCGGTATCGCGCGATGCTAACGGCCCTTGAGAGTGAAAAGGAGGAAGTGAAAAGTGAAAAGTAAAAAGTGAAAAGTGGGTTCGCTACTTTTCACTTATCACTTTTTACTTTTTACTCAAGAAAGAAAGACATGATCAACATCCTAAACGTAACCGAAGCAAAAAATAGCATCCTGCGGCGGGAGGGTTCTTTGGAACCAGAGGTGCCTCCGGCGCTGCAAGCCAGTTTGAATAAGCTGTTTGGTGAGGGGGCGACGCCGGAAACGGCCGTTACCACCATCCTCCGCGACGTGCGCCAAAGGGGGGATGCGGCCCTGCACCACTGGACGGAAACCCTGGATGGTGTGCGCGTGGCGAGTTTGCAGGTAAGCAAGTCCGAGATTGCGGCGGCCATCGACCGCATTCCCACCGACTTAAAAGAAGCGCTGGAACTGGCCGCCAGCCGCATTCGCGACTTTCACCAGCGGCAGCCGCTGCCCAACTGGCAAACCAGCGAGATGGGCGGCCTCGTCGGCCAGCGCGTCACGCCGATTCAGCGCGTGGGCGTCTACGTGCCCGGCGGCACCGCGCCGCTCCCCTCCTCGCTGCTGATGTCGGTGATTCCGGCGCAGGTGGCCGGTGTACCGCAGATTGTGGTAGCGACGCCGCCGGGGAGAGGGGACGGCCGTATCCCCGACGTCATTTTGGCCGCAGCCGCCATTGCCGGCATCGACACCATCTACACCCTGGGCGGGGCGCAGGCCGTCGCCGCCCTGGCTTTTGGCACAGAAAGCGTGCCCCGCGTGGACAAAATCGTCGGCCCCGGCAATTTGTTCACCACCCTGGCCAAGCGGCAGGTGTACGGCATTGTGGGCATCGACGGGCTGTATGGACCGACCGAAACGGTGGTGGTGGCGGACGAAACGGCCGATCCCGCCTGGGTAGCCGCCGACATGCTGGCCCAGGCCGAACACGACGTGCTGGCCACGGCCATCCTCTTCACCCCATCGCGCACGCTGGCGGAAGGCGTCCAGGTAGAAATTGCCCGGCAGATGGAAACGCTCAACCGCAGCGACATCATCGCCATTTCCCTGGCCAACCAGGGCGGCATTGTGCTCACGGCCGATCTGGACGAGGCGTGCCAGCTGGCCAGCGACTTTGCCGCCGAGCACACCTGCATCGCCACGGCCAATCCGGCGGCTTACGTGGACAAGATTCACAACGCGGGCGGTCTGTTCATCGGCGAGCGCAGCTTTGAGGTACTCGGGGATTACGTCGCCGGACCGAGCCACGTGATGCCCACCAACGGCACCGCCCGCTTTGCCTCGCCGCTCAACGTCATGGACTTTGTGAAGATCAGCAGCATCTTGCAGCTGGACGATGCCACCTCCGCCCGCCTCAGCGTGGCCGCCGCCCGCATCGCCCAGGCCGAAGCCCTCGACGGCCACGCCAACGCCGCAAGCAAGAGAATCAGGTGAGTTCACTCGT
>CAUJGI010000534.1 GCA_963169155.1 Chloroflexota bacterium | reverse complement strand
TCTCGTGGTAGAGCCCGCTGACGCGGTACAGCGTGCCGTCTGCTCCCTGCAACTCGATGCGGTAATCACCGCCGGTGCGTAAATCCGTTTCGGCGTGCGGTGTTTGCATCTGCTTGTTGGGGCGGAACCAGGCAAGCAGCGACTCCGGCTCAATCCAGGCGCGAAACACCCGCTCCACCGAAGCAGAATAAGTGTGGGTCAAGGTTAAACTGAATTCAGCATCACTCATTTGCTTTCTCCAAAGAACATCTACAGATTTCACAGATGACGCAGATTAGCGCTTAATTTTACGGACTCTCTCTGTTCTCCAAACTCTCTTCGTCCCCCCGTGTCCCTTACTTAAAACCCCGACGGCCACCGCCACCGCTGCGACGTGAGCTGGAGCTGCGCGAGCGGCTGGGGCTCGACCGACTGGAACTGGAGCGACTGCTGCGGCCAAAGCTGCTGCGCCCGCTGCCCGAGCTGCGGCCGCTGCCCCAGCTGCTGGACCCACCGCTGCCGCTATACCCCCCGCTGCCGCCGCCGGACGAGGGCCGTGGCGGCTGGATCGTGCGTGCTTTGCTCATAATGTCGTTCATCATGCCGTCCAGCGATTTGCTGCCGTCCCAATCCAGCTTCACGCTCTGCCCGGCCGCGTGCAGGACGATGTCGGGGGGACTGCCTTCTGCGGTGGGGCCAACGGCCGTATTCAACATCTGCGCCAGATCGGTGCTGGCCCGCTCCAGACCACCCGCCAGGCCGTCGGAAATTGTTTCCAGGGAAGGACGGCCGTTGCCCACGGTGGAAACTGGCCGAGGTGCGCCGGTTGTTAAAGCTGCCGGACGGGCCGAACTTGCCGGAAACGGCCGCCATGAACCGCGCCGCAGCTGCCGCCGCCAGCGGTCGCCAAAGGTGAGCCGGGTGGGTCTGGGTGGCTGCGTCGCCGCGCCATCGTGCCACCAGCTGGGAATGTGACCGCCCAACTGCTGAATCTGGGCCAGCAGCCGATCATCCACGCCCAGAGCCACAGCGTAGGCAAAATAGTGGTCCAAAATTTCCTGCGCCTCAGCCAGGTCGCCAACCTGCTGAATCTCGGCCAGGTACGCTTTGAACCCCTGCCACTTTTTCACCTCCGCATCCGCCTGTTCGGTCAGCGTGCCGCCGCTCCTGGCGTTGCGCTGAAAAATCACCAGCCACAAAAGAATCGCCCCAACAATAAAGACAGGCACAGGCACACTCCACCGGTCCGGCAAACCGCTGCTAAAGACAAGAATTAGCAGGCCAAAGATGGCCACTGGGGCAATGATAGAGACCAACGGCTTGCGTTTGGCCGCAACCGTGTTCGCGTTATAGAAGTAGCCCACCATCTCCTCGGCCATCGTTTTGGTAAGCTGGGGCAGCTGCGGGGGCAAGGTTTCCAGCAGCCTGGGCAGCGGCACCGCCTCGCCCGGTGGCAAGAAGGGCAGCAGTTGGTTAAACAGCTGCGATAAAAAGCGAGAGGCGGTCACTTCCTGCCCGGCAGGAGTGACAAACGTGCTGTTGGTTGACAATGTTTCCTGGCGCACGGCCGTTACCAGCAGCGGATCCCCCCTTTGCAGCTGCACCAGTCCCAAATCGGCCAGGTGCAGCACCGAGGCGAGGATACCGCGAGAAGTCATTTTGCCTTCAATCAGGTAGTTCACCACACCCGGTGGCAGCTTCGAGGGCGGCTCGGTGCGGTAGTGGCCCAGGCGTTCCCGCAAACGACGGCTGCCGCGCAGGTACCAGTAGGTGATGGCTCCGAGAACGGCCGTAATTCCCACCAAAATCTGGCCCACCAGCGAGGCCAGGTCAAGCCGCGCCTGGCGCACTTTGAACGCCTCGCCTTCGGCAATCTCGGCCTCGATTTGGCGCTGCCAGGCCGGGATTTGGGCGCTGGTGGCGTCTGGCGGCAGCTTCAGCTCAATCTGCCAGGGGGAGTTGGGCGCGATGGGTGCGCTGTTCATCAGCAACACGGCGCCAGCCTCCGTGCGCGACACGTCACCACCGCTGAACTGCACATCTTCCAGCCCCAGGCCGTTGGGCAGCAGCCAGGTGATTTGCACGTTGTTGATGGGCACATCGTAGCTGGCAACGGCCGTCCAGTTTATCTGCTGGGCGTCGGCACCGGGCAGCACAACCCCCTCGACCACATATTCCAGGATAAATTGGCTGCTCTCCCCGGCCACCAGCGGCAGGACATTCCATTTCAGCAGCACTTCGCCAACCGCCTCCTCGAAGATGTCCACCTCGTCGTTGGATGGGTTGTAGGTTGCCCACCAGCTGAACGTCGGCTCGGCTTCAACCGTGTAGCAGTCTACGCAGTTGCTGGCCGACTCCACCGCCACTTCGGCAAAGGGAACCTCGCCCTCATAAACGCCAACAACCTGGATGTCGTCGACAAAGAGCAGGCTAAACTGGCGATAGCCGCCATACAACACCCCGGCCTGCACGCTCACCTGCTGCGTTTCCCGAACGTGCAGCGTGCCATCGGGCTGCACGTCAATCGTCATGTCGATCTGATCGATGCTGTATTCCAGCCGGGCCGTGTCTGCGGCGATTTGCCACGGTTGGGGAACGGCCGTTACCAATTCCGGCGGAAAGTCCAGCAGCACCTGAAAGGCGGTACCATCAACCACAGCTTCACTGACCTCGTACACCA
>CAUJGI010000533.1 GCA_963169155.1 Chloroflexota bacterium | reverse complement strand
GATACGGCCGTCCACCTCCGCGACAAACGTCCGCCGTGGCGTGTGCAGCCAGATTTTGCGTGCCTCTTCCCGGTTTGTGTTCGGGTCATAAGCATACGTCTCCCCGGCGGCAACAATTTCGTGGAAGATGGGCCAGATGGCGTCAAAGTCTTGCTCAGTTGCGGCGCGAATAATCATGGTTCAGGAGCCACACCACCCAACCTGCCAGCAGCACAAACAAGGTGGTTACCAGTAAAAAGGTCAACTGAATGGGCGTGGCGTCGGAGTTGGTGATGGGGTTTGGCGGATGCAGCACCAGCTCGGCGCTGAAGTTGAACCAGAGCAGCACAAAGATGATGCTCAGCCCCAGCGCCCCGCGCAGGCGCGGCCAGGGCTGCCAGCTGCCCAGCACCAGCAAAATGGTAGCCACCGCCAGCCCGTTCAGCGAGGCGGCCATACGCGGTTCCTGCAAAAAGACCGCGCCCCAATTGTCCGCCGAGGCCACCATGCTCATAAACACGCCCGCAGCATAAAAGCCCAGCGCCACCCAGCTGATGGGAGAAAACCAGCGACGCCAGACGGGTTTGTTGGTGAGCAGCAGCCCCAGGCCCAGGACGGCCGTTGCCCCAAAACCCACCAGCCCTGTCCAGATCAGCCCCACATGCAGGTACACGGAGCGAATTCCGCCGCCCAACGTCCGCTCTTCTGGCCCCAGAGCAATGAGCAGCGCCACCCCGGCCAACAACAATACCGGCAGTCCCCAAAACCAGTTGGGCAACGGCCGTTCCGCCTGCTTTCTACTTCTTATCTGCATCACGCATCCTCGCATCGGGGGTCGGCGACCCCGCTATTGTGTCGATAATCTTGCGCCGCCATTTCTTCAGCTTGGAGCGGGTGCGGGCCACGATGTAGCGCGCCCGCCGCCATTCCCGGCGCGGCAGCGACACCTGCGGTGGGGTTACGTCCCACTTCACCACCGAAGCAGCCCAGGTGAGCCCACCACCAAACCCCACAAACACCACGTTATCATCGGGGCGCAAACGGCCGTCGCGCACCGCATCACACAAAGCAATGGGAATCGACGCCGCCGAGGTGTTGCCCATCGAATCTACGTTCATGTAAAAGCGCTCCACCGGAATCCGCAGCCGCTTGGCCGCCGTCTCAATGATACGCACATTGGCCTGATGGGGCACGATCAGCGCCACGTCGTCCATGGTTAAACCCGCTTTAAGCACCGTTTCTTCCACCGAATCGGCCACTACCTGCGTAGCAAAGCGGAATACCTGACGGCCGTTCATCGCCACCGTGTTTTTCTGGTGCCCGTTGTGCAAATATTCCGGCCCTAGCATCGGCATCGGGTTGTGGTAGACGGCGGGCAGGCTGAGCATGTCACCGCCCGAGCCGTCGGAGCGCAGCGTGGAGGCCAGCACGCCACCCGGCACCGAGGAGCCTTTCAGCACCACTGCGCCAGCGCCGTCGCCAAAAAGAATGCACGTGCCGCGATCTTGCCAATCCAGCACCCGTGACATCGTTTCGGCACCAATCACCACCGCATTGCGCACCGCCCCCGACTGGATCGACTGGGCCGCCATGCTCAGGCCATACACAAACCCAGAACACGCCGCGCTCAGATCAAACGCCCCGGCACGCGTCGCGCCCAGGTAATCCTGCACCCGGCACGCCGTCGAGGGGAAAATGTACTCCGGCGTCGAAGTGGCCACAATGATCAGGTCCACCTGGGAGGGATGCATATCGGCTATCACCAGGGCGCGCGCTGCCGCTTCAAAGGCCAGGGTGGCCGTCGTCTCTAGTTCACTAGCAATACGCCGCTCGCGGATGCCGGTGCGGGTATAGATCCACTCGTCGGTCGTATCGACCATCCGCGCCAGATCGTTATTGGTCAGAATTTTGTCGGGGCGATAGCATCCCCAACCGACAATGTGTGCATAGGTCATAAGATTCCTCAAGCCATTTACGGCGGGCGAAACAAATTGGGTTTGGCTTCCTTAAAAATGTAGGGCGATTTGGTAAATCGCCGCCCGATTTTGTAAATCGGGCTACAAATTCTCATTTGTGGGGGTGCATCCACTCATGAAGTCTCCTGTGTGATCTCGCTGCTCCGGCCTATATTAGCTGATTAAGCCGCAGCCAGCCCTCTTCCACAGTACAAAACCCAGGCGGGCGGCATCAGTTGCGCCGGTGATTTGTCTTTTGTGGGTTGACGGGAGCGCCAGCGCCGAATTAAACTGGCAAAATGGTGGGCAACGGCCGTTTCCAGCCTCCCCTGGCAACTTGCACCATTTTGACGCTAACGCCGTACAGCAACAGGCCGCTCGCCAGATTAATAGAAACCAGGAGAGCGACCATTTCCTATGGACAACAAACGGGAGCGCGCTATCCTTGCAAAAAATGTTGTAGCTTTAGTGCTCCGGCCGGTCTCCTGACCGTGCTGGCTGGGTGGCACGGCGGGACGCCGGCCACAGCCAGAGAGGCTGAATGGTTACAAAAGGTTTATTGGCACCCAAAATTTTCATTTCCACTGCTTGAACTATGACGTATAACAAATTTGAAACAACTCCCCCAGCGAACAACAATCGGCGCATCTGGCTCATCTTAGGCGGCTGCCTGGTTGTTTTTATCTGCCTGGCCTGTCTGGTTGTGGGCGCGGGCTACTTTATTTGGACCGAGTACAGCGACGAGATTTGGCAGGAGCTGGCCACCGCCACGCCAGATTCCCGCGAAAGTGATGGGGAACCAGAAGACCCACCCACCCGTCCGTCCAACGACGGGCGCGAGGGTGTGGTGACGGCAACGGCCGTTGTCGCTGAGCAGCCCACCCATACCCCCACCGTTCCCGCCACCGCCACGCCGGAGCCAACCGCCAACGCCAATCTCATCGTCAGCGGCGCCATCAACGCCGAGATTCCTGCTGAAATCGATCAGCGCCTGCTGACAGACCAGGCAGACAGTGATCTCGCCCTGCTCTTTAGCAGCAACTACCCGTCCCACGACTATTTTGAAACGGCCGTTCGCCTGGGCAAAGAAAACCTCGGCGACCGACTCCTTGTCACCACCCCGCACAACCTGGGCGAAACCGCCGAGTTTTACAACGGTACAGACAGCATAAACGCGACCCTGGTGGCCCTGACGGACCACGTCTACTTTTGGGTGGAAGACGGCAGCGATCTGGACCCCGCTGAGGTTCGGGAAGCCGGCGAGCGGTTCGAAAGTGAGTTTTATCCCCAGCTGGAGCGCCTTTTTGGCGAGGTGTGGACGCCCGGAGTTGATGGCGATCCCCGCTTTTCGGTGCTGCATGCCCAGAACGGGACAAGTGATGAACTCGGCCGTTTTAACAGTGAAGACGAATTCCCCCGTGCCCTCTACCGCTACTCCAACGAGCAAGAGCTGATTTACATGAACATGGCGGAGCTGACGCTGGGCAGCAATCTGTATTACGGCACCCTGGTGCACGAGGTACAGCACCTCATCCAGTGGTACATCGACCCCAGCGAGACGGTATGGCTCAACGAAGGGCTGTCACAGCTGGCCGAGCTGTACGTAGGTTTTGACGACACCGCCCCCAGCATCGACTACCTGGAGCAGCCGGAAATCCGCCTGAACAGCTGGGATTACGACGATGAGCAGGTGTATGCCCATTACGCGGGGGCATATCTGTTTTCGGTTTATTTGTGGGAACAGCTGGGCGACGCGGCGATTCAAGAGCTGGCGCGGCATCCGGCCAACGGCATGGCCAGCGTCTGGGCCATCTTGCAGGGGTACCAGCCAGACACCACGCTAGAGCAGTTTACGGCCGCCTGGGCTGCGGCTAACTACCTGGACGATGAAAATGGCGAACGGCCGTACTTCTACGAATCTCTCAACCTCCGCCAACCCCACGTGGCCGCCAAGCTGGAACCCAGCGACAGTTCGCTGGAGCGGTTGGAGGAAATGGAGCAGTTTGGCGTGCACTACATCGACCTGAGCAGTTTACGGGGCGAAACCACGATTACTTTTGCGGGGGATACGGCCGTTGACCTCATCAGCGGGGCACCGCGCAGCGGCGAGCAAATGTGGTACGCCCCGGGCATCGACGACATGAACGCCCAGCTCACCGCCACCTTTGATCTCAGCGGCGTCAGCCAGGCCACCCTGCGCTATGCCGTCTGGTACGATCTGGAAGAGGATTACGACTACGCCTACGTCTCGGCATCGGCCGATGGCGGGCAAACCTGGGATATTTTGCGGCCCACCGAATATACGTCTGGTGACTTTGGTCCGGCTTATAACGGCCGTTCCGCAGAAGAAGCTGGCGCAGTGGATGGCTGGCTTAAACAATCCGTTGACCTCAGCAGCTACGCCGGGCAAATCATCCAGGTGCGCTTTGAAGTGCTCACCGATGGCGGCATCTCCGAGCGCGGTTTTGCCCTGGACGATATCTCGATCCCCGAACTGGGGTACGAATCGAATGTGGAAGAGGTTGCCGACGGCTGGCAGGCGGATGGCTTTGTGCAAATGGGCTGGCAAATCCCGCAAAAGTGGAGCGTTTTGCTCATCGAGGAAGGCCCCATCCCCGCCGTCACCACGCTGGCGCTGAACCCCAGCAATCAGGGGCAGTGGAACTTAAACATTGGCAAAGGCGGCGGTGTCCTGATCATCATGCCGCAAACCGCCTTCACCAACGAAACGGCCACCTACTGGCTAACTGTGGAACAGTGAACGGTTATCCGTAATCCGTTATCCGTTATCGGTAATGTCTTACCGTTCACCGATTACCGATAACCGTTCACCGGCTCCCTTTCATTCGTTCAAATTCTGCTTCCAGCTGCTGCCGGGTTTGGCTGCGAGCCTGCTCGGCTTCTTGTTTGGCAGCTTCCCACCGGGCGATGGCTTCAGCCCGCAAATCATTGCCAGAGGCGGGGGTGAGCAGCAGGGCTGTCACCCCACCCACCAACACACCACAAATTGCCCCGGCCATAAAGCTAAACACCTTGTTCATCGCTTAAGCTCCTTCTTTTCCGTTATCCGTTATCGGTAATCGGTTACCCGTAAATTCATAAGCACGGATTACCGATTACCGTACACCGCCAATTATACCGTACCGGCCAAACATCTGCCGATCCTGTTCATCACTGCTATAATTTTGACCATGTCTGAGTATATTGAAATTGAAACCGAACTGAGCGACGACGGCCGTTTCCTCACCGTCTATACCAATTTGCGCCTGAACGAAGGCGAGGTAGAACGGTACGATTCCCTTGCCGCAGCCGAAGAAGGCACTCCGGTAGCTCAGGCTCTGGCCGTCATTGAAGGCATTTGCACCCTGCACATCGAGGGCAGCGACCTCACCGTACAGCGCGACCCAGACATACCCTGGCACAACATCATCAGCGACATTTCGGCGGCGCTGAAGGATTTCTTCTTGTAAAGAAGTAATTGGGTAATTGCGCCATTAATTACCCAATTACTCAATTACCCAATTACCCAATTACCCAATTACCTCCCAATGCCGCCACGCCGCACCCCTTCCCCCCGCACCATCCTGCTAGTTGTCGCCTTTGGCGTTTTTGTCGCCGCCGACGACCTGACGGTGGTTTCCACCATGCTGCGCCAGATCATCTTCGACCTGGAGATTCCCCTACCCGAAGGGCTGGATCGGGCCGCCTGGATTGTCAACGCCTACCTGATTGCCTACGTGGTGGTGATGCCGTTTATCGGCCGGTTGAGCGATATTTTGGGGCGGCGCGCCGTGTACATCGGGTCGCTGGTGCTGTTTCTGGTCGGATCGATTTGGGTGCCCTTGGCCCCGGACCTGAACAGCTTCATCGTGGGGCGGGTGCTGACGGCGCTGGGCGGCGGGGCAATGGTGCCTGTGGCCATGGCCGTCATTGGCGATGTGTACCCGCGCGAGAAGCGGGCCGCGGCGCTAGGCGCGCTGGGGGCCATTGACACCGCCGGTTGGGTTTGGGGACCGCTTTACGGCGCGCTGCTGATCCGCTTTTTAACCTGGCAGTGGCAGTTTGACCTCAACATCCCGCTCAGCCTGCTGGGAATTGCCGCCGCCTGGTGGGCGCTGCGCGATTTGCCAGAACCCAAAACACGGGAGCGGATCGACTGGTTGGGTACGGCCGTTCTCACCATCACCCTCATCGCTCTCAATATCGCCCTGCTCAACAGCGGCGACGTGCAGGCCGCGGGCGGTTTTGCCCAG